>DATKQQ010000245.1:0-4093 GCA_035532615.1 Hanamia sp. | reverse complement strand
ACAGCATTTTGAAAATTTACCGCAGATACTTCAACACGAAGGTATCAATCCTAAAATCCCATGGCTCTTTGATTTTAAATTGGATTTTAGATTTAAATAACTAAAATAAATAGACCCTATAAAAAGACTGATAGCTATCGGGACGAGATCACCACTGAAGTGATCACAAAGCTTTTTTGTTCTTAGCAAAAAAGCTTTTTACATTCCAACCAGTTTTTAGAATACTTCCATCGCTTGTGTGGTTGCGTCAATCTTTCTTTGATACGCTTTTCCTGTTCTTCACTTGAAACGTGCAGGAAGAATTTCAGCACATGAACATTGCTCATTTCAAGGTGCTGTTCTACAAGGTTTATCAACTCACATCGGTGGTCAATATGTTTTTGCGGAAGTGTCTTTGTAATGGATGGAACAAGGATGTCTTCATAATAAGAACGGTTGAAAACCTCTATCATTCCTTTGGCTGGAAAATGCGGATATATTCGCCAAAGAAAATCATGCTTTAGTTCTTCGGGCGATGGTTGTTTAAAAGAATTTACATGAACGCCCATTGGGTTCATGCACGACATGACATGCCGGATAGAACCATCTTTACCTGCTGTGTCAAGTGCCTGAAAAACCATAAGCAACGCAAAGCGGCTATCGGCGTAAAACTCATTTTGCAATTCAAAAAGTTTATTGTGGAACGCTCTTTCTTTGAAAACCCGTCTGGTGGCTTTGTGGAGAAATCTTTTAGCTTTTTCATTTCATCGTGATTTTATTATTGAGCTATAATTTTTTAACATTATCCAAGGGGAATTTTTTAAAGAGAAGAAACTTAATTAAGTCGTTGATGATAAATGAACAGGCAGCAGCATAGACAAATACAACAAGGGTTTGAGTGAAGGGAATTGCTTTGAAACTCAATAGCCCGAATGTTGAAAACAAGATGCCTAAAATTGCATCAGCAATTAAAAGGAGCAGCAATGTTTTGCTTGGTGCAGAATGCCAAAAGTGATTTTTCTCCCTGACCACAAATATTGAAAAAATAGCAAAGAATAATAAAATTTCAAAACAAAAAGTATTGAGCGCACCGCTATCTGCCTTTAAATTAAAATAATCTAAGCCAATGTACAAAAGCCCGAATGCTTCAACGGTCATAAGCAATCCTATCACTATCCCAATTTTTGCCAAGCCATTGATGTTCCATTTTGCTGGCTTTTCAGACCATTTTACATTATCAGTTGATAAAGATATTTTTACGAAATCCGTCATAAAAATCTCTATGAGCAAAGCAGTTGCAGTCATCACAAATTTCCCGAGTATTAAAAAGGCAATAATAATAAAGCAGGTTTTTAAGATAGTCCTTGCAATCTTATTTAATATCCATGTGTTGATACGCTCGAACATCATCCTGCCAATTTTGATAGGGCTAAGTATGTTCACCAATCCTTCTTGTGTCAATACAATACTGGCTGCGCCTTTGGCTACATCGGTTGCGCTGCTTACTGCAATTCCTACTTCAGCTTGCTTTAATGCAGGTGCATCATTTACGCCATCGCCTGTCATTCCTACGATATGCCCTTTTGCCTGAAATGCTTTTACAATGTCATATTTATCTTTTGGGTAAACTTCTGCTACACCGCTATTTTTTTCCAATAGGTCGATGATATTTTTATCTGAATCTTTTAATTCCGATGCCTTTATTATCGTATCGCCAATATCAACCGCTTTTGCAATTTCAATGGCAATGGGAAGTGCATCGCCTGTGAGCATTTTTATAGATATGCCTAAACTTTTTATTTCATTGATGAGTTGTTTGGAATCTTCCCTTGGTGGGTCATGCAACGCAACCAATCCTACAAATTGTGGTTTGTCATTTATGTTTGCTTTCGCAACGGCAAGCGTCCTGAAACCTTCTTTCCCAAAATCATTGACCTTGGTTTCCCAATCAGCTTTTGTTTTTTCATCCAAACCACATACTTGTGCAATAACGTTGAATGAGCCTTTCATTACTTTAAATTCTTCGTTATCTTTTTTTATAGTGGCTTCTGTTTTTCTGTTTTGTGGGTCGAATGGAACAAAGGATTTTTGAATGAACGTATCGTTTAAAATATTTTTCTGTTTTGCAGCATTGATGAAAGCCATGTCTATTGAATCATGGTTTGCTTCCTGTGAAGCCAATGCCCCAAAGAGCAACACATCATCTTCTTTATAATTATTCGCAGCCTGCAATTTTGCTACGGATAATTTGTTCATGGTCAGTGTGCCTGTTTTATCCACGTATAAAATATCCATGCTTGCGGCATCATCAGGCGCATTTAGCCGAGTGACCAAAACACCTTGCTTAACCAATTCTTTTGAACCCAACGCCATGCAAACTGTGAACATTGCAGTTAACGCAACAGGAATAGCACCAAGCAATAGCACCAATAGCAACGGCAATATTTCCAATATATTGATACCTTTTAAAAGAGCAACAATCAATGCAACTAATAATAAAATACCGACTATTAATAAAAGCCATTTTACGACTTTCGCTATTATCTCGTCAATGTGAGATTTTGGTTTCGCTATTTTTACCAGTTCAATTGTTTTGCCGAACTTGGTATTAGCACCTGTCAATGTTACCATTCCTGTTGCTTCGCCTTTTGTTACGATTGAACCTGAATAAATAACTTCTGCGGTTTTCTTTCCAATTTCGAGCGATTCACCTGTGAGAGCTGATTGGTCAATGCTTATTTCCCCGTTAGTTATTTTTATATCGGCTGGCACAAAATCCCCAATCCTTATTCGGATTATATCACCAGGAACTAATTCCCGTGCAGGCAATGTTTTCCATGTTCCGTCTCTTAATAATTTTACATTTATCTGCAATTTTTTTCTCAACGCTTCCACTGCATTGGCAGCATTGTTTTCCTGCACAAATCCGACAATGGCATTGAACAACAGCAGTCCTAAAACAATATAAGCATCGGAATACCTGTGTAAAAACCATGAAAGGATAATTATCAATTCGAGCATCCATGCTGTAAGCCCCCAAAACCTTGAAAGGAATTTAAGCAGCATATTGCTTTTGTTTTCAAGCACTTCATTATAACCGTATTCTTTACGGTTACTTTCAACTTCGTTTTGATTTAGTCCTTTGGCGGTGTCGGTGTTGAACTGTTTTATGTTATCTTTTGCATCCATTTTTCCATGAATTAATTGCAGAGGCAAATACTTATTTCCGAAGTCAGAAGGGATACGAAAGTTAGCCCTTTAATTTCTTAAAGTGTTACTTAATTATGGAAAAGATTTGCATCTTTCACATAATTTAACAGCCCTGTTTTTTTATTGGTTAGTTGTGTGAGATTAATCTTTGTGAATGCAAATGTGATAATTTATTTTAAGCTTCGTAAAATGTCAACTTTGGATTGGCAGGGTGTGTCCAATAGGGTTACCGCTAACGTTAACTTGGCGATAGGCTGGCATTTTATAACTTTTAGCCCGTAACGTCAGCCAAATTGAAAAACTAATGCCGAAGATAACTACAAAAGCTGAACAATGAATTTTAAGCCCGGAACTACAGATGAATAGCGAACAAAAGCTGATGTTTATTCCTTCAGCCAGCGTAGAAGCAAACCCACTGTTACCTGCTGTGCTCGTCAGTCACACCGTTATTGTGCTGCCTTTAATAACACCGCTTTTTGAAAATTTATTATAACAACTTCCATCAATTAAATACGTAAACGTGCTTTTCTTAATTGCATCTTTAAATTTCTTGTCTGCTGTTTTGTTCTTTGTCGAAATATGAAGATTTCCATATTGGCAAATGTTTCCAATGATATTTTGTCCAGGGTCTGTGAAGTAAACGTAAGCCAAGATGCCATTCGTCCGTACCAACCAAGCCAAGTGTTTAATGAAAATTGGAAGTTCTGTATGTCAACTTGAAAGGCATAAGCAAATAAAAACCATTGAGTTAGGAACTGAAAAGTATCAGTTCTTTGTGTTCTACTAAAAACAAACTCAATGGTTGACGCAAATGTAAAAATTATAGAAGAACTAAAATCTTTTTTAAATACTGTTATAGAAGTTCCAGAAATAAGAGAACTTTTTACTACCAATCCTACGGACT
>DATKQQ010000244.1:0-2879 GCA_035532615.1 Hanamia sp. | reverse complement strand
TAAATAATTATTTGAAATGAAAATATCCGTTTTACATAAATTTTTTGTTGTTATCTTAATTGTGTTGGTTAGTTTTTCTTTAACTGCCACATCAGCTTTTGGCCAGGTAACGGGAATCACCAACAGCTATGGAAACTTTAGTCGCTATGATTTACATGAAAAAATTTATTTGCATACAGATCGCTCATTTTATTTATGCGGTGAAATACTTTGGTTCAAAGCTTACTTAACAGATGCAGCCAATAATCAACCTTTGTCAATGAGCAAAGTAATTTATGTTGAGCTGCTTGATAAAATGCATCAACCGGTATTGCAGGAAAAAATAGCCGCAAAAAACGGATATGGAAGCGGATCTTTTTTTCTTCCTTTTTCAATGTCATCCGGAAATTACGAAATAAGGGCTTATACCAATTGGATGAAAAATTTTTCACCCGATCTTTTTTTCAAAAAAGGGATAACTGTCGTTAATACTACGAAAAACCTTGATACTACTGCGATACATGAATTCATAAATTACCGAGCTGATTTTTTCCCTGAAGGTGGTAACCTGGTAAATGGATTGCAAAGTGAAATCGCTTTTAAAATAAGTAATAATAAAAATAAAGGTATTGATGCTGAAGGTGCCATTGTAGATCAGCAAAATGATACAATTACCCGGTTTAAAACACTTCAGTTTGGAATGGGGCATTTTTATTTGAATCCTGAAATCGGGAAAGAATATACGGCCATCATTTTTTGTAAAGACAGTTTAATAATCAAAAAGAACTTACCAAAAGCATACAATGCCGGATATGTAATGCATGTAGCTGATACAGGATTAAATAATTTAAAAATTTCGGTAAGCACAGTTGGGTTTCAACAAAATGAAGATGCAGAAATTTATATTATTATCCAGAACAGCAGGATCATCAATTTTGCAAAGGCAATGGATATTGATAAGGGAAATGCCACATTGATAATAAGTAAAGACAGTTTGAAAGAAGGCGTATCGCAAATAACTGTTTTTGATAATGATAAACGACCTCAATGCGAAAGGCTTTATTTTAAACGTCCCAAAAATAAATTGCTGGTTAACGCAAATTCAGATAAAAAAAATTACCAGCTCCGTAGCAAAGTTTACATAAATCTTTCAACTTCTGATCAATCTCAGCATTTATTGCCTGGCAATTTATCTGTTTCCGTATATCGGTTGGATAGTTTACATCAGCCGGAGCGAGAAAATATTTTTAGTTATTTATGGTTGTCATCCAACCTGCGTGGAGATATCGAAGATCCTGATTATTATTTCAAAAATATAAATGCTGAAACTAATGAAGCGCTTGATAACCTAATGCTGGCGCAAGGTTGGAGAAAATTTGATTGGGATAAAATATTGCAAAATAAAACGCCATCCTTTAAATATGTCCCCGAATATTCCGGTCATATCATTACCGGAAAGATTACTTACCGGGCTACCGGGAAGCCGGTTCCGGGAATATTGGTGTATTTATCAGTTCCCGGTCGCAGAGTGCAATTGGAAGGATGTATTAGCGATAGCGCCGGGCTGCTTCATTTCGATATGAAAGATTTTTATGGCGCTAATCAAATTGTGGTGCAAACCCATAATGGTAACGACAGTTTGTTTCGCCTGGAAATTTTCAGTCCTTTTTCGGAAAACTATAGCAACAATGAATTACCTGAATTTTATGTTTCGGAGAACGAGAGCGATAATTTACAAACTGCAAATATGAGTGTGCAGATAGAAAATGCCTATCATGAAAAAGATTTGCAAAAATTAGCCACACCATTAATAGATTCGCTTCCTTTTTATGATAAACCCTACAAAACATACTTGCTTGATAATTATACCCGCTTTACTACCATGGAAGAAGTGCTGAGAGAATACGTAGATGAAATAGGTGTGAGGAGAAGAGGTACCAATTACCGGTTATTAACTTTTAATGCACCAGGTTTTCTATTGCATGACAAGCAACCTGTTGAAATATTACTGGAGAATAATCCTCTTGTTTTATTAGACGGAGTTCCGGTTTTTGACATTAATAAAATTATTGCGTATGATCCGCTAAAAGTACAAAAACTGGAAACGGTGGCTTCAGCATATTATTGGGGACCTATTACGGCCGACGGTATTGCAAGCTTTACTACCTATAAGGGCAACCTTGAAGGTTTTACACTCAATCCCCATGATTTGCTTATGGATTACGCCGGGTTACAAAAGCAACGTATATTTTATTCGCCTGATTATTCTTCAGGAAAAGAATTACAAAGCCGCCTGCCTGATTTCAGGGATCTTTTATACTGGTCGCCCAGCATTACTACCAGCGATAAAGGAAATACACCAATAACTTTCTATACCGGTGATGTTCCCGGAAAATATTGGGTAGATTTACAGGGCATTTCTCCAAATGGTGATGCGGGAAGCACAGGATTTATAATAGACGTAGTAAAATAAAGAATTACCCTTTTTGAATAACATTTTTAATTTTTGAACACTGTTCCAGGAATGAAACAAAAATATTTTTCATCTAAGATTTTGTTTTACTTTTTCTGCATAATGATGCTGGCCGATTGCAAAGTTCCTTATGATCCCACCTTAAAATCATCAGATACCAATGCACTTGTGGTAGAAGGCAACATAGATGGATCAGTGCCTTTTGTTATTAAACTGAGCCGTTCAAGAATGTTAACAAATGGCGATACCGCTGCCCGCAAATACGAATTGGGTGCAAAAGTGATTGTAGAAGATAATCACCAGGATACTTATCCGTTAACTGAAGAAGGGAATGGGATTTACAGCAGTCTTAATACCCTGCCGCTGAACCCTTCATATCAATATCGCCTTCATATTTTTACTTCCAATAAGGAAGAATATGAGTCAG
>DATKQQ010000243.1:0-2496 GCA_035532615.1 Hanamia sp. | reverse complement strand
CAGCGAACGTATGCAAGAGGCTATGGAACAAGAAGCTCAAGCAAAAGGATGGAATTAATTAAGAAAAACTTACTCGAAAGAAAAAGGTTACTTCTCTTTACCGGATTACTCATTATCGCGGTTATTTACGGAGTCTATTTTCTTTCACTATCCCGATATTACAGCCAGAATAATAAAACCAAGCCCACGACAGTGATAAACAACTCGATCTTTTTTGAACGGCCGAAACTAAAAATATTTGACGAGGACATCCGGTATATCAACGAATTTCCGGACACGGTTGTTATCCATGACAGGTATTTTCTTGTTGTCGTTCCTGAAGCGAAAAAAGATGTTACCACGGTTTATGATACGGTCCTGAAAAAGAAAATAGCCACATTTCAATATGTCGCGTTAGATTATGACGGCCGGAAATTCCTTTATACCAAAGACGGCATTGATACGTTTTTTGGCAATATCAATCTTCACATTCAGTGCAGCGCGGGAGTGATTAAAGCTAACTCGACTATTTATTGCATCACGCCTGATTCAAACAACCCGCAAATGAATAAGCTGGTATCAATTAATCCTGTAACGCTTAAAAAAAAAGAAGTTTATTCTTCCGGCAACTACCTCACAGCAGTTAATATTATCAACGGCAGTCTGTATATTGGAGAAAGAGACCTCCAAAACGGCAATTCATATTTAATCGTCAATGGAAATACAATACAGACCCCGACAGCGGTACAAACAATTTATCCGATAGGCAATAACGTGTATTTTGCGACAAGAAGTAGCCGTTTTTCAAGCAGTCAGGATGTATATTACGAAATTAGCACAGCAAACGATAAAGTGAAAATAAAACCCGCAGGGAAGGGAAGGATTATATTCTATGAGGAAACAAATAAATAACCCGACACACTTAAAAAACAAAATTCTGATCAGTATTTACGTTTTTCGCTATTTATCAGCTGAGTATTTTGACCGGATAGTGAAAACCAGAAAAGAGAAACAGCAAGTGTATGAAACCATTAATTACTTGGTAAAACAGAATTTTATCCTTAAGAAAGAACTATTACATGAGTTCTCTTTTCTTTATTTAACAAAAAAAGGCTACGACTTTGTCACAAAAAATCTAATTGGAGTTGAAGGTACGATACCATTTTACCAATACCGGACCGATAGATCACAAACAGGATACATATTTGTACATAATTACATGAATTTCACCTACGTCTGGAACTTTATAAGCAATAATCCTGAACTTCTGAAACAAAACATACAAATATATGAAGATGGAAATAAAAACCAATGCAAGCTCGTTTTTTATCATGGAGGCAAAAACGTTATATTATCTCCTGACATTTTAATATTTACTCCAGAGAAAAATTCAATTTATCGTAAGGCTGTTATTGTTGAAAACGATTTTGGAGGGGAGACACACGCAACACTTTTTAAGAAACTCATTGAATACAGTATCTTTATAAAAGAGGGGATGAAACAAAATAAAATAAAGTCAGTCGAAATATATTTCATTTTGGTGTCTTATGAAAGGGCGCACAATTTGTTTGGCACTCAAGGCACAATAGCAAAAATGGCCGATTATTTTAACTCTTCCTACAAAGTAAAAGATGTTGATGTAAGGGATATACTGCAAGTATTTCAAAACGGAGAAAATAAAATATTCTATTCGGTATTCAACCGCCGGCCGGATATTACCTGCCAAAATTTTCTGCTCTATGATTTTAGAAAGGAGATTATTGCCCTCCATCCATCATGGGAAAGACTACGACCACAATAAACCAGCAATTTTACAATTCATTCCTTGAGTTTTTATATTCAAACCATCCTATCACGCAGGATACGCATCCTTTTATGGTAACTGGTTGGGTGATTGTTTTTGGAACAGTACTATTTCTTGTATCTCCGCTACTCTATATTCTGGTTTTACGGCTTATCAATAAATACCAAAGCGTTTATTTATATGAAATCCGTTTACCAAAAGCAACACAAAACCAGTTAGCGATTGAAGAAATAGGCTCAATTTTCGCATCCCTTCATAACTTAATCTACTCGCCTTTTAATCCTATCTATAAAGTATTTTTTGAAATTATCAAAACTTCAGGATATATCAAAATTTATGTTGGGAGTAACGATCCCCGGATACTTGATGAGGCAAAGAAAACACTTAATCAACTGCAAAACATCGAATTTAATGAAGTAAAAACCGATCCTATCGCAACATTCCCGACACTTTTTGCCAAACAGGTGAGTTCAACAAAATCATTTTATCCGCTTAAAAAAGATCCGTTGTTTTTTGACCACATATTATCATATTTAAATTCACTAACAGATAAAGAATACGCGGGTGTGCAATTTATTCTTCAGGGGGTACATAAAAGTTATCAGATTAATAAATCAATAAATAAAGCGATTGCAAGGGATGTCAGGCATTACGGGAAAGAAACATCCGAGGGAAGAAATGAAGTTGAGATATACAAACAAAAAGATATCGGA
>DATKQQ010000242.1:0-35815 GCA_035532615.1 Hanamia sp. | reverse complement strand
ATACCATAACTTTTGATTACAGCATCATGAAGTGGTTTATATACTCCTCCCGCAAGGCGTATATGAGGGGTCTGCCCTCATCTCTTATAAAGCATTGAAAAGACTTTAATCCTTTTCATTCGTGACACACTCGAGTAGGCAGAAATTCTTATATCACCATGAAACTACTTCTCTGACTGATTGGTTACCTTTAATCAATATTTTAAGTTAATAAATAAATCCCCGGATTTAAACAGGGCCAAAGAATATAAAATAATAAAAGTACTTTAATACTTTTATTAAAATAATTTCCCTTACTTTTGTGTTCCTTTTAATCAAAAAAATAATTTCAACATGGAAACATTACTGGAACCTGAAAATATTCTAAACGTAACTTTAATAGAACCTAAATTAAAACATCCTACCATTTTTGTAAGATTTGATCAATTAAAACCGGGTCAAAGTTTAACTCTTCACAACGACCATGACCCAAAACCTCTTTATTATGAATTGTCTGCAGAAAGAGGAGATATTTTTACATGGAATTATCTGGAAAAGGGACCTGAATTGTGGAAAGTAAAAATCACTAAAAAGAAAGCAGCTCAAAAAGAAAAAGAACATATTCTTGATGCTACTTTATTACATCCAAGCGTAAAACATGCCACCATATTTAAAACTTTTGATGAATTAAACCCTGGGGAATCTTTTGAATTGCACAATGACCATGACCCGATGCCGTTGCGTTTTCAACTAGAGAATACGAGAGGAAATATTTTTCAATGGGAATACCTTGAAAAAGGACCAGAATTATGGAGAATAAAAATTACAAAGAACAAGGTAGCAAAGAAAGTTGAACCTCGAAAGGAAGCAACTACTATCGAAGAAAATATACTCAATGTTACCCTACTTGAACCACGTTTGAAACATCCTACGATTTTTAGCCGATTCGATCAATTGAAGCCAGGCGAAACTTTAATATTACTTAACGACCACGATCCAAAACCACTGTATTATCAACTACAAAGCATGATAGGTAATACTTTTACATGGGATTATTTGGAACAAGGGCCTGAATTATACAGGATAAAAATTACTAAAAACAAACTACCACAGGAAGAAAAAAAAGAAGTAAAGACTGAAAAAGAAAATATACTGAATGTGACAGCAATAGAGCCCAAGCTGAAACATCCTACCATCTTCGTAAAATTTGATGAATTAAAACCTGGTGAAAGTTTGACCATTCATAATGATCACGACCCCAAACCTCTTTACTATCAGTTACTTGGTGAAAGAGGGAATATTTTTACATGGGAATACCTGGAACAGGGTCCGAAATTATGGAGAGTAAAAATTTCAAAACGTCCTGAAGGAGAAGGTGATGAAACCCTTGGAGAGATTGCTGCCAAAGACTTACGCAAGGCAGAAGTGTTTAAGAAATACGGATTGGATTTTTGTTGCGGAGGAAAGAAAACAGTGAAAGAAGCTTGCGCTGAAAAAGGATTGGACGTTACTAAAGTAGAACAGGAATTACAAACCGCTGATAAAAATGTTTCCACCGCCCGGCCGTTGCCCTACAATGATTGGAACCTTGATTTCCTGGCTGATTATATTGTGAATACACATCACAGTTATGTGAAAAAGACCATACCCGATATACGCAGTTATGCAGAAAAAGTAGCTAAAGTTCATGGTGCTCATCATCCTGAACTGTTGCAGATAAATAAACTGGCACAGGAGGTTTGTGATGAGATGTCTGAACACATGGTAAAGGAAGAAACTGTTTTATTTCCTTATGTAAAGCATCTTGTAAAGACACAAAATGGCAGTTATGAAAAATTTGACAGTCTTGAAAATGTAAAAGAACCTATTGATATAGCAGTAGCAGAGCATGAAGTAGTTGGAAATAATATGGACGAGATTAGAGAGATAAGTAACAATTTCGCATTGCCTGAAGATGCCTGTGCCAGTTATGCTTATTTATTTAAAACGTTGGATGAATTTGAGGATGACCTGCACATACACATTCACCTTGAAAACAATATCCTGTTTCCGAAGGCATTAAAATTAGAAAAGAAGTGAATTGAAAAACCGAACTGCTTTACCAAAACGCAACGCAGGATCTCATCTTGTAAGATTAAGAAATGATTCATTGTTTGCTAAGAATTAGAAAAAGGATGAGACCTGTGTTTCTTTTTCGCAATTATTTTAAAAAATGATTATAAACTCCAATACGAAAATTGCAAAGATTTTAAAGCAGAATCCTGAAGCGCTTGAAGCGATTATCAGTATTAATCCAAAGTTTGAAAAACTTCGCAATCCGCTGTTAAGAAAACTGATGGCTGCCCGGACAAGTATTGGAATGGCTTCAAAGATTGGAGGATTTGATGTAGAGAGATTTTTTGAAAAATTACAACCTTTAGGCTTCGAAATAGATAGAGAGACAGCACCGGAAGCCAATAAAGAAAAGCCAAAACTACCGGCTTTCTTTAACTCTATAAAGCCTGAACAGATCACAGATTTTGATGTGCGTCCTATTATGGATGCAGGTAAAGATCCATTAACATTAATTGTAGATAAAGTAAAAAGCATTCCTAAAGGTGGCGTTCTTAAAATCATTAATAGTTTTGAACCCACACCATTGATCTCTCTTTTGAAAAAACAGGGATTCGAAGCCTTTGTTGATACCATTGATGTACAGGAGGTGGATACTTACTTTTACAAAACAAGTGACACCGCAGTAGAAATAAACAAAGAAGAAAATAATTCGGAAGGCTGGGATGAACTTTTAAAAAAGTTTACCGGTAAAATGAAAACTGTTGACGTACGCCATTTAGAAATGCCTCAACCGATGATGACGATTCTTGAATCTATTGAAAGATTACAAGACAACACTGCTCTATTTGTGTATCATAAAAGAATTCCGGTATTTTTATTACCTGAATTAAGAGAAAGAAAATTTGATTATCGTATAAAAGAAGAAGCACCCAATGAAGTGCGCCTCCTGATTTTTAAAGCTTAAAATGTTTCCCGGAGCAACAAACAACGGTCTTGCAAAAAACACCTCGTGGAAAGTAGTGCTGCCATTTTATTTGTACGCAGGATTATCACTTCTCGCAGCAACTATTATACTAGTATTTTCTACACCTGCATTCCTTCAACATTATTTTCATCCACGCACATTAGCCATTACGCATCTGATGGCATTAGGCTGGGGCACAATGATGATTCTTGGCGCGAGTCATCAATTGGTGCCTGTATTGATAGAAGGAAAATTATACAGCAACGCACTGGCTTATCTTTCATTTGCATTTGCAGCGATAGGTATTCCGCTTTTGGTTTTTGGATTTTATGAATTTGATTTTGGGTGGCCGGCGCAGTTCGGTGCTATATTTATTAATGCTGCAATCATATTTTACCTGGTAAATATTGCGGTAAGCATGATAAAAAGTAAGCATGAAAATGTACATGCTGTATTTGTTTTTACAGGAACACTGTGGCTATTGATCACAGTTATTGTTGGATTATTTTTAGTATATAATTTCTCTTATAATATTTTATCCAAAGATTCTTTACATTATCTTCCGTTACATGCACATTTGGGAATTATAGGCTGGTTTTTATTATTGGTGATTGGTGTAGGGTCAAGATTAATACCACTTTTTCTTATTTCAAAATACAATAACAATAAATTATTGTGGTGGATATATTCCCTGATCAACATTGCATTGATCAGTTTTATCATTTTCTTTTTATACGTAAGAATAACCTGGCTGTATCTTCTTCCACTGGCTGCTATTGCCGTTTCATTGATTTTGTTTGCATATTATTGTTATCATGCCTATAAGCAAAGGATTCGTAAAAAAGTAGATTACCAGGTAAGAATTTCTTTACTATCTGTTTTAATGATGGTGCTTCCACTGATATTTTTATTGATTGTTATTTTACTATTATTATTTTCTATTAATAATTTTCATTTGGTATTGACCTATGGATTTTGCATTTTTTTTGGATGGATTACTGCCATTATTTTTGGAATGACTTTTAAGACATTGCCATTTATTGTTTGGAATAAAGTTTATCATGATAAGGCAGGTCTTGGAAAGACTCCCAACCCTAAAGAATTGTTTAGTGATAAAATATTCCTGATGATGGGATGCTTTTATCTGGCAGGATTTGTTTTATTTGCAGCCGGCGTTTTAATTTCAAATGAATTGACTATAAAAATTGCCGCAATACTTTTGTTGATCGCTGCCATTTTATACAATGGAAATGTATGGAAGGCTGTAACACATAAACCTAATAAAAAATGAATGAAATTACTAATGACGAAGCCAGGTTAGAGTTGGCGCTGGGCGCATTAAAATTTGTGGATGATCCGGAAATAGGGTTAAACGTTGTTGACCTGGGATTGATCTATCAGATTGATTTTGATGAGGAGCAAAAGAAAGTTTTTTGTACACATTCTCTTACTACTCAATTTTGTCCGATGGGCGAATCAATTAATGATGGAATAACCAATGCACTGCAGCAAACGTTTCCAGGTTATGAAGTAGAAGCGAAAATTACTTTTGATCCTCCGTGGAGTTCTCACAAAATTTCTGAGGAAGGGCGTGAATTTTTAAATATGTAATGAATGATAAGCAATACCTGTAAAACCGCAATTAAGGCTGTAATTTATCTATGCTCAAAATTTGATGTGAAAGAAAATGCAAGCATTAAAGAAGTTGCAGAATTTATTAATGCTAATGAACATACGGTAGGAAAAATATTACAAACACTCGTAAAACAAAATGTTATAAAAAGCCAGAAAGGCCCTACAGGAGGCTTTTATATTTCCAAAGAACAACGTAAACAACCGATCATCAATATTGTGGAAGCTATTGATGGAAAGCAGATCTTTAAAAGTTGCGGATTGGGATTAAGCAAATGTTCGTCTGCGCATCCTTGTCCAATACATAACGATTATTCAGAGGCACGTAATCTGATTGAAAAATTATTCAGGAGAAAAAATGTACTTAATTTATGCGAGCCGGTTAGTAATGGCTTGGCGTATCTGATGGGATAGAAGTATAAATTTCCTTTGCCTATCAATCTTAATTCATCTGAAAATTAGGGTTATTATGCAACGATGCATCTTTCTGTAATTTCAATTCCCATTTCCAGGCGGTTTCCATCATTTCATCCAAACCAAATTTTGGGTTCCAGTTTAATTTTTCTTTGGCAAAAGAATTATTGGCATAGATAGCCATGATATCACCAGGCCTTCTTGGTCCTATTTTATAATTGAGTTTTTGACCACTTACTTTTTCAAAAGCCAAAATCGCTTCTAATACAGAAACACCATTACCTGTTCCGAGATTAAACACTTCACATTTGTCTTTATTTTTATTCTCAATTAAATATTGCAACGCCAAAGTGTGAGCGCGGGCAATATCGCAAACGTGCACATAATCACGTATGCACGACCCATCCCTCGTAGGATAATCATTTCCGTAAACAGTAAGTTCTTTTATTTTACCTATCGCAGTTTGGGTAATTGCGGGCACCAGGTTTTCAGGTTTTCCCAAAGGCAGTTCTCCGATTAAAGTGGTGGGATGCGCGCCAACTGGATTAAAATATCTTAACAGGATACTTTTTAAATCTGATGTATTTGTAACATCTCTTACAATCTCTTCTCCCATTTGCTTGGTAGCGCCATAAGGCGATTCGGCAGGTTTAGTAGGTGACTCTTCTGTTACAGGAATGCTGTCAGGGCTACCATACACAGTGCATGAAGAAGAGAAAATAAAATTGGGAATATCAAATTCTTGAGTACATTTCAAAACATTGATAAGAGAAAATAAATTGTTTTCAAAATACATTAATGGTTTAGCTACTGATTCTCCTACTGCTTTATACGCCGCAAAATGTATGATACCTTTAATATCTGAATTTTCCTGGAATACAGCATACGTATCATCAAAATTAGCGAGATCTACTTTATAATTCTTAACGTCTTTCCCGGTAATTTCTTTTATTCCGGTAAGTAGTGCCGCTGTTGACCTTGAATTATTATCAATACATATCGGGTCAAAACCATTTTCTATAAGATCAAGAATCGTGTGAGCACCAATGTATCCACATCCACCGGTAACTAATATTTTATTCATGGTTACAATTTAAGGGAAATTGATTATAAAAAATATGACTCAAAAAAATAATTTAACTAAGAAAATGAATAATATAATACACAACAGCAGCTACAACAGCACTTATCGGAATTGTGAGTATCCAGGCCCAGAGAAGATTGATGGTAACACCCCAGTGCACCGCCGATAAACGTTTAGTAGCTCCTACGCCCACAATTGCTCCTGTGAGTGTATGGGTGGTGCTCACCGGTATTCCGAAAAAGATCGTTAGGAAAATGGTTAACGCACCCGAAGTTTCTGCACAAAAACCTTCCAATGAAGTTACTTTGGTAATTCGGGTGCCCATGGTTTTTACAATCCGCCATCCGCCCGTCATAGTGCCCAAAGCAATGGCTGTATAACAGGAAAGTGGCAGCCAGTCAGGCATTTCGCGAGCTTCTATAGAACCGGTATAACCATGTACCGTTTTATTGTAAAACCATATTGCGGTTAAAATTAATCCCATTGTTTTTTGAGAATCACCGCCTCCATGAGCAAGACTTAGGGATGCTGAAGAAAGTAACTGAAGGCGCCGGAACCATTTCTCTGCTTTGGCGGGACGTGATTTCTTTGCCACGTTTACGGTAATAACTGTAGTAACGAAGCCAAAAAATAACCCGATAATAGGCGCCAATATCATAAATAGTAATGCGATTAATACAGGATAAGTATTTATTCCAGCTAATCCGCCTGCCGCAATACCCGCACCGGCAAGTCCTCCAATAAGTGTATGAGATGAACTGGAAGGAATACCGTAATACCAGGTTAATAAATTCCAACTGATGGCTGCAATGGTAGCGGAAATAATTACTTTAAAATTGATAATATCTTCAGACATAATATTGGCAATAGTGCCGGCAACCTTATGTTCCCTGAAAATAAAAAATGCAATAAAATTAAATGAAGCTGCCCACAAAACAGCCTGGAAAGGAGTAAGCACTTTTGTGGAAACAATGGTAGCTATTGAATTTGCGGCATCGTGAAAACCATTAATATAATCAAAGATGAGTGCCAGTACAATAATGGTAATCAGAAAAACAAACATATTCAACTTTTAAAATGACTATCTTTTTTAGCATAAAAAAGACAACTATGCATATTTAATAATAATGGACTCTATTACATTGGCGGCGTCTTCGCATTTGTCAGTTACTATTTCCATTACCTGGTAAATCTCCCTTTTCTTAATAACTTCTTTGGCGTCAGGTTCTGTTTCAAAAAGCTTTTCAATGCTCATATCAAAAATATCATCTGCCTGGTTTTCTATACTGTTAATAGCGACCATAGCATCAGTAATTTTCCTGAGATTTTTCATGTCCCGCAATTCCACTACAGCCTTACGGACTTCTGAACAACTGCTGAAAATCAAATCAGCCATTCTTTGAAAGGTAGGGTCGTAGGGATTTACTTTATAAAAATTAATTTTCTTAGCGGCTGAATAAATATAATCGCAAATATCATCCAAAGAAGTGGCAAGATAATGAATGTCTTCACGGTCAAAAGGCGTGATAAAGTTTCTACTTAATTCTGTGAATATCCTGTGTGTGTAATCGTCATTTACATGTTCCATCTCTTCAATCTCCTTTATTAAAATCTCTCTTTTGCCAAAATCTTTTTCATGCACCACTTGCTTCAGTTTTTCAGCCATTATTACCACGGACTCCGATACACTTTCGAATAACTGGAAAAAGACTTTGTCTTTAGGTAGAAAAAACTTTAAAATAGAATTGCCGGCCATTTTTTTGATTTGAGCAAAAATAGAATACTATCTTCAAAATTAAACTATCCCTGCAAAATTGATTTGACATTGTTTATTTTTGAAACTTCACCAATTAAAATAAAATGTCATTAAAATCAATTTATAAACAAAATCGTTTTTTTTTCTACGGATATTTCCTGCTAGCTCTTATTGCTATTTATATTTTAATTTTTTATTCAAAAGCAAATGGATTTTATTTGATGAATCCGATTCATTCCAGGTTTTTAAATGAAATTTTTATTCCATTTACTTATCTTGGGCATGGCCTTTTCCTGATACCTCTTTGTATTATTTTATTTCTTTTTAAAAAGAAATTTTTGAGTTTAATGATATTTAGCAGCTATGCTTTATCAGGTATTATAGTACAGGTTTTAAAATATTTTATTTTGGAAGCCCGTCCGGCTTATTTTTTAGAAAAAACCAATTATCCCTATTTCATAGATCATGTTACACTTCACAATTTTCATTCATTTCCTTCGGGGCACGCTACTTCTGCATTTGCACTCGCGGCTATTTTAAGTTTTTCTCTACGAAACAAAGATTATTCTCTATTTTTTTTAATAATGGCTGCTTTAGTTGGTTATAGTCGCTTATATCTGGGCCAGCATTTTATAGATGATGTATTTGTGGGTTCTTTTATCGGAATGCTTTCTTCCATTTTTTGTTGGATATATTTAGAGAATTATTTTAAGAAGATTTTGAAATTGAAAGTGTCTTAAATTAGCTGAAGTCAAAACCAATAGGAAGTAGAAATAGGTTAAATTCACGATTCATTCTAGACCTTTACGGTCACAGAATGCACCGCTGAAGACATTTCCATGATAAGAGACTTATCTTTTTCTACTGCATTGCCCACTACAATTATATCTGCTCCGGCTTTGCAGTTTAGATACGCTTTTTCAGGATCCTTAATACCGCCCCCAATGATCAAGGGAATATCTATACTTTTAGCAACCTGTTCTATCATGCTCTCTCTAATCGGAACTTTGGCTCCACTTCCGGCATCCATATAAATTAATTTCATCCCGAGCATTTCACCAGCCATGGCAGTACACATAGCAATCTCATTTTTGTCAGCAGGTAAAGGTGAAGCATTAGAAATGTACGAAACTGTGGTAGGTGCCCCACTGTCAATTACCATATATCCGGTGCTTATTATTTCTAAACCGGTTTTCTTTATAGAAGGAGCGCTTACTACGTGCTGGCCTATTAATAATTCAGGATTTCTTCCACTGATGAGTGAGAGATAAAGCAGCGCATCCGCATATTTTGAAACCTGAGCGGAACTGCCCGGGAAAAGTAAAACAGGAATAGAACAATGATGTTTTATGTATTGAACACATTCATCCAGGTAATTTGAAATGATAAGGCTGCCACCCACTAAAAAATAATCTACCCCTCCGGCAACAGACAGATCAATAATGCTACGCATTTTGTGATCGTCAACTTTATCGGGATCTACCAAAACCGCGAAAGATTTTTTGTTCGTTGCTTTTCTTTCGCAGATGGAAGAGTATATATCTTTTAACTTCATTTACTGATGGTTATATGCAAAAATGTATTTTTTTTCTTTCATATAAAAATAATTGGCTACAAATTACGAATTTATGGAAATGTTAGTTTATCCCAAAGGAATCTAAAGAAGAACAAATTATTCAATCAAGTGTTGTTTTTTCTTTAAAATGGTAAAAAACTCAAAAGTCTAAGAATTATTAAAAGCGACTGATTATGATAAAAAAATTCATAAAAGATTTGGCAAATTCAATTTCTCCCTTCAACTTTGCGCCAGTTCTTTATAGTTCACTTATCAAGAAAGGCAGAGGGAAATGGCCCGATGACGCCTTGGCAACCTGAAAGGTTTTTTAAACATTAAAAGGTGCTAATTCCATCCCGATGGTTATCGGGACAGATAAGACAGACCCAGGTTTTAATAAAATTTGTTTTACTTATTACAATATATTAACTCATCTGTTCTGTCGGGTGAGTTTTTTTATGCCAATATCCAGGCTTTCACAACTCCCTTTTATCTTTCTCATTCAATAAATGATTTGTAAAGACAGTTAAAAAAATATTTAATTAAAAATCAAACAATAACAATGGATACTCATAAAAAGTTGGTATTAGGAATTTTTGGTTTCGGCGTAGTGGGTGAAGGACTTTATAAAGTGTTGAATCTAACACCATCATTAAATGCAACCATAAAAAAAGTTTGCATTAAACACAATAAAAAAAAGAGAAACGCTCCGGCGGAGCTATTTACAACGGACAAACAATTATTGCTGAATGACCCCGAAATAAATGTAATAGTTGAAATGATAGACGATGCGGATGCAGCTTATGAAATTGTAAAGACCGCATTTTTAAATGGCAAATCTGTTGTGAGTGCCAATAAAAAAATGATTGCTGAACATTTACCTGAATTCCTCGAATTGCAGCAACAAACAGGCGCTTCATTCCTCTATGAAGCGGCATGTTGCGCTTCGATTCCCGTGATACGAAATCTCGAGGAATATTATGACAACGATCTTTTACATTCTATCCATGCAGTGGTAAACGGTTCTACCAATTATATTCTTACGAAAATGTTTGAGGAAAAACTTTCATTTAAAAATGCATTAATACAGGCCCAACAATTGGGTTTTGCAGAAAGCAATCCTTCATTGGATATTGAAGGTTTTGATGCATTAAATAAATGGACATTTTTATTGACTCACGCCTACGGCATTTTGCCTAAACGGAATGAACTTTGTTTCACGGGAATACAGAATATAACCGCAGAGGATGCAAAACAGGCTGAGAAAAAAGAATGTGTTATAAAATTAGTGGCTTCGGCAAAGAAATTAAATAGCGGGAAAGTAGCGGCTTATGTTTTGCCCCAATTTGTAAAAAAAGACGATCAACTGGCATTTATAAAAAACGAATACAATGGAGTTGTGATAGAAAGCTCTTTCGCTGATAAACAATTTTTTTATGGAAAAGGTGCCGGCAGCCTTCCCACAGCTTCGGCAGTGTTGAGTGATATATCTGCTTTGCGATACGATTATAAATATGAATATAAGAAATTGTATCATCTTCAACCTAATGAACTTACCAATGATTTCTATATAAAAACTTATTTGGGATTTACAGATTGGAATCATATCCGCAAAGAAGATTTTGAGAGCATCGAAGAATGGCATTCCAATGAAGAAATCAATTATTTAGTTGGAATTATTCATTTCAAAAAACTTCAGGAAAATGATTGGTGGAAAAAAAATAATGTATCTCTGATACTTACTTCCGATCCAATCATTGAATCATTGGATATTGTAAAATTGAAAAAGAGGAGCCTTGTACTCGCGGGGTTTTCAGGAAGTCATAGTCTGTCATAAATTTTTATGCTTTATTTTGATAAGGCTATTTGCAAAAAAGATGGCTTTTGAAATTTTTTCAGCAACAGATTTAACCTAATTTATTTTATTGACCAATTTTCTGAAACCTCTTTTGTATCAAAACAAGTTGGGCATTGTTAAGATGGGAAGTTTTTTTAAGCACTTCTATAAAATAAGTCACCTCATCAGGCTTTGAGGGGCAACACACATTATTTCCAGTCACTTTTCCATTGTCAGAATGTAATCTTGAATCGGCAAGAAATCTTCCGTTCTTATCAATAATAACCCAAAAAGGAATTCCCTGTTGCTGGCCATTGTATTCTCTAAGAAGTGCAGGAGCACCGGTATTTTCAAGGTTCTTTTTATCACTACTTTCTTCCACAGTAAGATGTTTTATTACATAACTTTTATCAAAGAAAGATTTTAGGCGGTGTCCATCCTGTGGCACCAAACGCACCAGGAAGCATGAAAAATGATAAAAACATTTTTATGAGTTTTTGCAGCTTCCACTTTTGCTTCTTCAATTATTTGACTGGCAGGCACGGCTTTTGCTTGAGAACGCTTTTTCAAACGAAAAAGCAGCAATAAGGAGATGGCTAAGTATTTAACTAATTTCATTGTGAACTTTATTATTTTCTCAATTTATTACTTTTATCAGGCGTGGGCAAAAAATGTGTGATAGAACCTGAATTTTTCTATAATCATATAGAACAAAATAGATTAGCTTTCCTTTGCACATCGTACATTTGTTTCAAATGACATCTTCATCTTTCTCTTATAACAAACCAAAAGTTTTGCAGGCATTGCGGTTTCATTTTTTCAACAGGAATGAAATAAAAATCATGATTGTTGTGGTAAATGTTTTTGCCCTGTTTGCTGCTTTTTTATACTATACAGGCAAAGTCTCTCCACTTGCTTTTCTATTTAGCTCCACTCTTTGGTTTACTTTGATGATAGCTTTCTGGTGGGTATTGCCTTCTGTCATTTATCGCAAAGCAGCTACATTTAAAGATCATTTTAAAGTAAGCTTTGAAGATCAGCATTTTTTTCTCGAAAATGAACGCGGTAGCCGTAGCTGGCCTTGGAAAGATTTCAGCAATTTTATAGAAAGTGTGAATTTCTTTCATTTATATTTCAACAGCCAGTCGTTTTTTTTAATACCAAAGAGCGCTTTCAACAAAGACGATTTGAAAGAAATAAGAAAATTTTTGAAAAGAAAGATTAGGAAGTAATCATCAATTGATTTTTATGAATTACTTATTTTAAACGACCTGAGTTTGTGAAAAAATTCAGTAATAATCTAAGGTCTTTTCTTTTTAGTTTCAAAAAGATTATCTATGAATTGCTGATTGTACAGTTCAACCGGATCGCCATTAATATTATGGTATATAGCACTGATAAATATGGTTTTCACAGCACTGATTACCGTCATTAATAATAATAATCCCATTACACCTATTACCATACCTGCAATTACATTAATAGAAGCCAATAAAAATGCAACAGTTGCTATGGCTAATACCGCTACTAACTCAATCAGGAAAAAGCTAAATCCCGCGCCTATACTTTCGCCCCATTTTTCTTTCATCAATTTAGCTGACTTTTTAAATGCTCCTATCGGACCAAGGTTTTCATAAGCAATAACCGGAACTACAAAAAAAGTAGCAATACTCCATACAATACCAATAATTCCAGTAATTATTTTTCCTAATGAGCCTGCATTCTCCTGTATTATTTTTAAGATTCCCCCGATGGTTCCTGCAAAAACAGCCCACGCAAATATGGAACCCAAACGACTCATGCTGAAATCTATTCCTTTTCTAATAGTCACTTCTTCACCTTTAAAATAAAGAGAAGTGCAATGAATAAGCGCCATATTAAAAAATACAATAACAAAATAATTGATAATGTAAAAGGCAAATAGAAATGCATAACTTTCTACAGTACCCGGGTTTGAAATATTATCAATATTCCATCCTGAAAAACCTAAGATTACCGTAAAAAAAGATACTACAATCAGGATCATTGAGATACCTGAAAGTATTGGGAAAATAATCAATTGCCTGTTTTCTCTTAAAACTCTAAGGCTATTTTTTGCAATTGTCCATCCATTGGAAAAACGTTCTGTTAGGCTCATAAGTATGGTTTTAGTTAATAAACAAAGAATAAATATATATAGATTTTTGAGAAAATCAAAGTCCAAAAAATTATTTTTCTCCTTTAATATACTCCGGTCCGGGTATTTCAAAAAATAAACAATCCTGAATTGAAATTAAAAGAAATGAATATAAAGAAATTTGGCGCTGATATCTGATACTTTATTAAGATTTTCTAAAAAGCCATTTTCCCATTTCTTTAAGTGTTACTTTTTTACCATAGAGTAAAATGCCGGTTCGATAAATTTTCGCAGCCAGCATTGTGGTAAGAATAAACCCAGCTACCAGCGACAACATTGAAACAATAATTTGCCAGCCGGGAACATTCCCCGATGGAATTCGTCCCATCATTACAATTGGTGAAGAAAACGGAATGATACTTCCCCATACAGCAATTGGTGAATCAGGTTTCCCAACAGCAGTTGTCATAATAATAAATGACAAAATAATGGGCATCGTAATCGGTAACATCAATGATTGAGCTTCCTGCGGATCTTCATTTACCACACTCCCTACAGCAGCAAATAAGGCTGCATAAAAAAGATAGCCACCCACAAAATAAAACAGGAAGCATGGAATGATCAAGCCCCAGTTAGCAGACAAAAAAGTTGACTTTGCATTTAAAAAATTCATAGCCGCCGAGCTTTCTCCAGCTGCACCCATAGTCGAATTCATAGCTTGGGCATGTTGCAGGGTTTCCGGTGACAAGAATGAAGTAGTTACCGTTGATAGAAGAACAATTAACACAATCCAAATTAATAATTGTGTGAGACCTACAGCTGCTATTCCCAGGATTTTTCCTGTCATCAATTGAAAGGGTTTTACAGAACTGATAATAACTTCTGCAATACGGTTCATCTTTTCTTCCATAACGCCTCTCATCACAGCGGCTCCATAAATGAACAAAGTAATATAAATCAGGAAACCGCTCCCATAGCCAATTCCATAAGATAACGCCGAATTGGATTTTTCAGTTTTGTTCCCCTGCTTTACTACAGTGCGAAAATGATACATTCGGTCTTCATCAAGATGATTAATAGAATCAAGAATTTTTTTATCAATGTTATTTTTTAAAAATGCCTGGTTCCTGATGGCGTCATTTATCTGGTCTTGTATTTTATCTTCTGCGTCCATGCCCAATTGCTTCGTAGATATTAATGAGATAGAATCACCGGGTGAATTATAATTCTTTGGAATTTTTAAAAAGGCAGAATATCCTTTTTCTTTAAAATTCTCAGCATTTATATCGGATGGGTATTCATAAGTAATTATTTTACCACTTTGGAAAGTGTTTTTAAAAATTCCATTACTATCAGATACTGCCACCTTTACATTTTCGGTACTGGTTGCAGAAAAATAAGCAGAAGCAAAAATAAAACCTATAAAAAATAGAGGAAGCAAAATGGTTGACAAAATGAAAGTTCTGTTTCTTACTCTGGTTAAATATTCCCTTTTAATTACCAGCCAGATTTTATTCATGATAGTTGGTTTTTTGTTGTTGAATACTCAAAGCTTATTCCCTGCTACTTTGATAAATATTTCATTAAGCGATGGTAATATTTCGTTGAAAGAAATGATACCAGCTTTATGATTTAACAATTCCTGCAAAACATCAGAGGGTTTATTACCTTGTTTTATTTTAACGGTAAAAAAGTTTTCTTTTCTGTCTATTATTTCAAATGCCTTACTATCAATAGTTTCGGGCAAGGTTTCGAATCCCACTTTAAAAAGATGTTCTTTAAAATCGTCTTTTACCTGGCTCACGCTTCCGTCCAGTATTTTTTTACCTTGATTTACCAGTACAATTTTTTGGCAAATTTCTTCTACCTGTTCCATACGGTGGGTACTGAAAATAATAGTGGTTCCGTTTTGGGCCAGTTTAAAAATTTCATCTTTTATGATATTAGTATTCACAGGATCAAGCCCGCTAAAAGGTTCATCTAAAATCAACAATTTAGGTTCATGCAAAACAGTGGTAACAAATTGTAATTTTTGTCCCATTCCCTTGCTCAAATCATTCACTTTTTTATTCCACCAACTTTCCATTTCAAATTTTACAAACCATTCTTTTATTTTCTTCATAGCATCTCTTCTGCTCAAACCTTTTAGCATGGCAAGATATAAAGCCTGTTCCCCAATTTTCATTTTCTTGTACAATCCTCTTTCTTCAGGCATATACCCTATCTTGGCAATATCATTTGCAGGATCCAGTTTTTTCCCGTCAAAAATAATTTTACCACTATCCGGGTAAAAAATTCCTGTGATCATTCTTAATAAAGTGGTTTTCCCTGCGCCATTAGGCCCTAATAAACCAAATATGTTTCCTTCCGGAATTGAGAAACTAATATCATCAACCGCTTTTTGAGTAGCATAATATTTTTTTAAATTTTGCAATTCAAGTATAGCCATTTCCGATTTTTATGTGAAGATTTTCCTTTTGAAAAAATAAATAGTTGCGAAGATATTAAACACAGGGAAAGACTATAAACTTTTTATTGAACATTTTTTATTTTTTATAAAACTTTGAATGAGTTCATTTTAATAAAACACGAACTTTCCGACAGCTATAGTAGATAATCTCTATTTTATATTGTTAGTATAATGGTGAGAAAAATGGGAATTACCTTCAACAACAAGCTAATGCTACTCTTTCGCCATCCATTGCAGCGCTTACAATGCCCCCTGCATATCCTGCACCTTCCCCACAAGGGAATAAATTTTTGATTTGAGGGTGATGTAATAATTTCTCATCACGCGGAATTCTTACCGGCGATGAAGTGCGGCTTTCAGTTGCTACTAGCACAGCTTCATTGGTAAAATATCCCTGATGTTTATTTTTTGCAGGCATTTTTTTTACAAAAGATTGTAAAGCGGTTTTTAATCTCCTCTGAATAAATGGTGGCAACACATCTTTTAAGATAGCTGACTCAATACCCGGCAAATAAGAACATTTTGGTAAGGAAGATGAAAATTTTTCCTGAGTAAAGTCTATCATTCTTTGTGCCGGGGCTACCATTTTTCCACCACCCATGTCAAAGGCTTTTTTTTCAATTTCGCTTTGAAAATTCATCATTAACAAAGGCGAATTAAATTCTGTAAATTCATTTTTTTTCTCTAAAAAATATTTTTTCACATCTTCTTTTTCTACCTGTACAACTATACCACTATTTGCATATGGGTTATTCCTTTTAGAGGGGCTCCATCCATTTACCACTAATTCATTTTCACCTGTAGATGCCGGTGCGATGATTCCACCCGGGCACATGCAAAAAGAAAATACACCCCTTCCCTCTACCTGCTCTACCAGGCTATAAGAAGCAGGAGGCAATAAATTTTCTTTTATATTATTTATCCCGTATTGAATACTGTTTATCAATTCCTGTGGATGTTCTATCCTCACACCTAAAGCAAATCCTTTAGCAAGTATTTCTATATTTTTTTTATGCAATAGTGCAAAAATATCCCGCGCAGAATGTCCGGTAGCAAGTATAAAAGAATCTCCATTCAAAACATCACCATCAGCAGTTTTTACCGCAATTATCTTATCTTTTTCAATTACAAAATCTATCATCTTTTTGTCAAAATGAAATTCACCGCCACAATCAATAATACGTTTATGCATAGACGTAATTATTGCAGGAAGTTTGTTGGTTCCAATGTGCGGATGTGCTTCGTATAAAATATTTTCATCAGCTCCAAAATGAACAAAAAGATTGAGAATGCGGTTTATATCCCCCCGCTTCGTACTTCTGGTATATAATTTTCCATCACTATAAGTTCCTGCACCACCTTCACCAAAACAATAATTGCTTTCGGGATTGATAATTCCCTCTTTATTTAAAATAGCAAGATCACGGCGCCTTGCCCTTACCTCTTTTCCCCTTTCAAGAATAATAGGTTTTATTCCACATTCTATCAATTGTAAAGCAGCAAAAATTCCCGCCGGGCCTCCTCCAATAATGATTACTTTTTTTAAAGAATTACTTACATCCTTAAAATCAAATTGTTGTAAAATTCTTTCCTGGAAAGGTTCATTAATAAATCCGTTAACAGAAAGGTTAATCCAAACGTTTTTCCCTCTTGCATCAATTGATCTTTTGAGTAAGTGATATCCGGTAATTTCCGATAAGTTTTTCCCCGAATTTTTTGCAATACTTTCAAGAATTGTAGAATTGCTTGACGCATCCGGCGGCAGAAGCCGGAGTAAAATTTTTAGTCGCATATATAGTGTCAGGGGTTTATCCTGAAAACTTTTAGAAAGTTATATTTTAAAATGGCAAATCATCAATAGCATCCTGAGAGGTAGAAGTAAAAGTGTCAAGAGGTTCAAGATGATCGTCATCGGACGATGCTTCAGCGCTTTGTTTCAAAATCTGTTCTATGCGCCATGCATCAAGATTGTTAAAGTAAGAAACTCGTCCGTCTTTTTCCCATTTGCTTCCGCGAATATTAAAATACACTTTTATTTCATCACCTGCATTTACTCTGTCTATGATAGCTGTGCGATCTTGCACGCATTGAAATTTTATAAAATTGGTAATTAATTTTCCATTGATATCTTCAGATTTTGCTACGACAAACTCACGTGTCTTAAAGGATTCCGTACGCTGCACGGTATCAAATTTGATTAATAATTTTCCTGTTAATTCATAATTCATAACTGCTCAATTTTTTTTAAAGATAAATCCATTCATGGTAAAACAAGCCAAATCAACTTGCAATGTCAAAAAATCTTTTGCACATTTGTATTCAACAATAAAAAATATTTTTTAGGTTAGGAAAAATATCAATAAAGCCATTTCTAATCTCTGCTAAAATGACAAAAAATCTCTTAAAATCAATACAGATAGACCTTTTAAAATTCAGTTATTTTTTAAAGTAGAAATTTTTTGATTTTTTTTACCACAAAAATATTTTTTAAAGTAGAAAAACATAAAATAAAAAATTTTTTTTTCAACAAATTCTTTTGATATTCGCTGTGTTGTTGATAAAATTTTTACAAATAATTTTTGTTTCAATTTTTTGATGATCCCCACGGAAAAATTTTTCTAAAAAAAATAAAACGGCTTACAGAAAATAATGGATAATTCTTGCGAAACAGTTTGGATTAATTGTCTCAATATCATAAAAGATATAGTAGAATGGCAACATTACAAAACGTGGTTCGAACCAATTAAACCTGTTCTTTTAAAAGACAATGTTTTAACGATACAGGTTCCTAGTCAATTTTTTTATGAGTATATTGAGGAGCATTACGTAAACCTTCTTGCAAAAACTTTGAAAAGAGAGCTAGGTAAAAATGCAAGACTTGAATACCGGATAATGGTGGATAGCGGTAACAGTAAAAATAAACCGGTAACGGTTGATGTTCCGGGGCATGGTTACAAAACGTATTCAAATAATGAAATGGATTTCCCTTTAGTTATATCGAATCCTGTTAAGAACCCTTTTGTAATACCGGGTCTTAAAAAAATGCAGATTGATCCGCAGTTAAATTCTTCTTATACATTTGATTCATACATTGAAGGTAATTGTAATCGTGTGGCCCGGCGGGCTGGTAAAACAGTAGCTGAAAAGCCAGGATCTACCTCATTTAATCCTTTGGTTATTTATGGCGGAGTAGGTTTGGGAAAAACACACCTAGCTCAGGCAATCGGAAATGAAGTAAAAAGACTCCATAATAATAAAGTGGTATTATATGTAAGCTCTGAAAAATTTATTAACCAGTTCGTGGATCATGGAAGAAATAATGCGATCAATGATTTCATACACTTTTATCAGTTGATTGATGTTTTAATAATTGACGATGTTCAATTCTTTAATCGTGCCGAAAAATCACAGGATGCATTTTTTGCGATTTTCAATCATTTACATCAGAGTGGCAAACAATTAGTTCTTACAACCGACAAACCTCCTAAAGATTTGGAAGGCGTTCAGGAAAGATTATTGAGTCGTTTTCGCTGGGGATTAAGTGCCGATTTGCAAATTCCTGATTATGAGACCAAGATCGAAATTCTTGAAAGAAAAATGAAAAATGATGGGCTGGAAATGCCTAAAGAAGTGGTAAAATATATTGCTTATAATATTCAAAATAATATTCGTGAGTTGGAAGGGGCGCTCATTTCTCTATTGGCACAATCTTCGCTTAATAAAAGGGAAATAGATTTAGATTTGGCTAAAAAAGTTTTAAGGAATTTCATCAAATCCTCTTCAAAAGAAATAACTATAGATACCATACAAAAAATGGTATGCGATTATTTTGATGTGCCTTATGAAAAATTATTGCAAAAAACCAGGAAACGCGAAATAGTTCAGGCAAGACAGATTACCATGTTCCTGGCTAAAGCCTTTACAAAAAATTCTCTTAAAACAATAGGCGAGCATTTTGGTGGACGCGATCATACTACCGTGATCCACAGTTGCCAAACCGTAAAAGACCTGATGGATACTGATATCCTCTTTAAAGAAAGTGTAATAGAACTTCAGCAAAAAGTACAGTTGGCTGCCATGTAAACTAATTACAAAATCAATCATTATTTATTTTACTTTTTGAATTGCAAATCTTACTTTTGCAACCCTCTGTTAATAAATGAGGAGAGGTGCCTGAGTGGCCGAAAGGGCCGGTTTGCTAAACCGTTGTACGGGCTTAAACCCGTACCGAGGGTTCGAATCCCTCCCTCTCCGCAGAATGTAAGGAGAAGTTGGTAAATTCTTCCAACACCTTGGGTTGGACTTCTTCCTCTTTGTAAATATTTTTTCTTATTTATTAAGAGAAAAAATTTCGGGGCGTAGCGTAGCCCGGTCATCGCGCCACATTTGGGATGTGGAGGTCGCAAGTTCGAATCTTGCCGCCCCGACAAAGAGCTTCTGAAAATTTTCAGAAGCTCTTTTGATTTTGTAGAAAAAAGTTCATCGTATCTGTTGAAAAACATAGATTTTTTGTTATTACCTGGGAAAATAAAAGCCCGGGATATTTATTTCTTTACTGCGAGTTCTAATCTCGTATTCATTAAATTCAGAAGTTACCATGTTTTTTTCAGAAAAAGTTAGTGCATTTATAATAAAAATTACATTAGCTTCGTCTTAACAAGTAAAAACCATGATTAAAAATTTCCAATCGTCTGATTAAATGATAAGTGCCGTAACGTAGAGTTAGTTCAAATTAATTTCTTCCTCATTTCTTTTTTTCTTCAAAATTCTTTATATAAATGGACAATAAATTAAAATTTATTTTTGAAAATAGTGTTACACCGGAACAAATGGAATTTTACGATGAGCACGGATTTATCCATTACAAGAATTTTTTTACTCCAGAACAAATAAGTGGTGCACTGAATGCCGTTGAGACCCTGCAGACCGAATGGATCTTGCAAAAGCTTGAAAAAGTAAACGGCATTCCCATTAAATATGGCAAGGATGAGAATGGCAACAAAATAATCCAGCGCTTTGCATTTGCCTCACTATATAGCGAATATCTGCACAACATGGTGAGAGATGAGCGAATTGATAAATTAAGGTATTTCATTGGTGAAGACGCCCGCATCGCTGAAAACGAAAAAGATGGATTGGTAGTGAGCCATTATGTAAATACGGGGAAAGAAAGTACTTTTTCAAGATTGGGCTGGCATACTGACGGGTTAAGGGATCTGTTCACGCAGTTTACCCTTAATCCAATGTTAAACGTAGGAATTTATATAGACGATTCTCCCATTGAAAAAGGCGGTTTGCGATTGCTGGACGGAACACACAAACAAGGAATCTTTAAAATGTTGTTTCGAAAAAAATATTTTGTTGACAATGAAGCTGACAAAAATGAGATTTCTTTAGAAGCTGAATCGGGGGATTTAACAGTTCATTCCGGCAGAATCTGGCATCGTGCGGCTTTGGCCTCTGTGCAAGGTGCTGCCAGCAAAAGAAGGGTGATGTATTTTCCAATAATCAAAGGAAAATACCAACCAAAGTCGAATGAAAGCCGCACTCCTTTTTATCATAAATTTCAGCATTTACTAAAATAAATCCCATTAAAAAATATTTTTTATGATGAATTACGCCCTGGTCACTGGGAGCAGTAAGGGTATAGGAAAAGCGATAGCAGAAGACCTTGCAAAAAGAAAATATAATTTATTATTGGTCGCTCGTTCTGAAAAATTACTTCAGGATTTGGCGGCGGAAATAATGCAGAAATACTCTGTAGAGGCTAAGTGGCTAGCGATAGATTTATCTAAAACCAGTGCTGCAGCAGAAGTTAAAAACTGGGTTGCAAAAAATAATTTTCCCGTATCAATTTTAATAAACAATGCCGGATATGGATTATGGGGTAATTTTCATGAATTAGCTTTGGAAGATCAAGATAACATGCTTCAATTAAATGTATTAACCTTAGTTGATCTTACCTGGTTGATGATTCCTATATTGATGCTTCAACCAAAATCCTATATTTTGAATACGGGCAGTTTGGCAGGATTACAAGCAGTTCCAACTTTAAATTTGTATGCTGCCTCAAAGGCTTTTGTCAATACTTTTACACGAGGCCTGAGGTATGAATTGAAGGACACTAATATCAGTGTTTCCTTACTTTCACCTGGAAGTGTCAGAACTGGTTTCGTGGAGAGAGCAGGAATGCACCATATGCAAAAGATGGCAGAAAAGTTTTCCATGGGCCCCGAAGAAATAGCAGTAATAGCGGTGAAAGGGATGTTCAATGAAAAAAAGGAAATAATGCCTGGGTTTATTAATCGGTTTAGCGCCGCTATGGTCAAAATATTGCCAAAATCGTTAATTGAAAATCTTGCAGGCTCTGCATATAAAAAGAAAAAATAATTTTTGTCAATTTATTTTTGAAATCAATTAAAAAAAATTACAAGAAATAGGAGAGTGATGTTCTAGAATTTATTTCTTTCCTCGTAAATGAAGATTCCTTCTCCTTATAAAATAAAACGCCGGAAGTATTTCCGATAAATTTTAATTCCCCTTCTACCAGCTGCAAACCCGTTCCTTCCGGCAGGCAAAAAATAGGAATTCCAGGATTCATTTTTGTAAATTCTTCCAATCTTTGATCCCTGGTTTCACCATTAAAATCTTTTATTCGTTGATTATAATAATGTGGATTAATCTGGAATGGTAAAAGATTAAGGGCTTTAAAGGATTCTGGCTTAACAATGGGCATATCGTTCGTGGTCCCAATAGTTTTTCCCACAATATTAGAACCTGCACTCCAACCAATGTAAGGAGCTCCTGCATTCACTCTATCGCGAATAATATTTAACAGGTTTAACTGGTAAAGATCATGCAACAACTTGAAGGTGTTGCCTCCCCCAACCATAATGACATTAGTTTTTTCAATTACTGATTTTCCATTTTCTGGCAATACAGTCCTAATGGTAACCCCAAGACTTTTTAATGCTATTCCAACCCTAAAAGCATATTCCTCATAATCTTTATCTACGGAAGCAAAAGGAATAAATGCAATATTTGTTGCTTTACTGCCGATAAGTTTCTTGATATATGGTAGAGCTGTTTCTAAATAATCAGAATTCTCCGTTCTGGAACTACTTAATGCTAAAATTTTTTTTGAAACCATATTAATGAATGTTTGGAATCAAATATACCAGGCATATACATACGAAGAAATTACCGTTTGAGAATTGATTCAATCCTATTTAATTCTTCCTCTGAAAAATGATAATTTTTTATACACTCTATGGCATCAGTTACCTGTCCTGTTTTACTGGCACCAAGGATAACTGAAGTTATTCTTTCATCTTTTAAAATCCATGAAAGAGCCATTTGAGCGAGAGATTGATTCCTTTTCGCTGCCACTTCATTTAACTTTTTTATTTTTTTAATAGCTTCATCAGTGATCTGAGACTTATTAATTGCACCATTTTCGAGATGCCTTCCTACTCTTGAATCTTCGGGAATCCCTTTTAAATATTTATTGGTAAGCATTCCCTGAGCCAATGATGAAAATGTAATACAGCCTACTTTTTCTTTTTCTAATAAGTCCAATAAGCCATTTTCTACCCAGCGATCCAGCATAGAATATCGTGCCTGATGTATGAGGCATGGAGTTCCTAACACTTTCAAAATATTAATTGCTTTTACTGCTTCATCAGGCTTGTAGTTAGAGATGCCTACATAAAGAGCTTTGCCTTGGCGAACAATCAGATCAAGCGCTGACATTGTTTCTTCCAAAGGAGTTTCCGGATCAGGACGATGATGATAAAAAATATCTACATAATCTAATCCCATTCGTTTCAAACTCTGATCAAGGCTGGCAACCAGGTATTTTTTGGAACCAAAATCGCCATAAGGCCCATCCCACATTTTATATCCGGCTTTTGATGAAATAATTATTTCATCCCGAAAAGGTTTAAAATCTTCTTTAAATATTTTCCCAAATGTTTCTTCAGCAGCTCCGGGGGGAGGCCCATAATTGTTGGCTAAATCAAAATGAGTAATGCCGTTGTCGAAGGCTGTGTGTAAAATATTCCTACAATTTTCGGGGTTATCAATTTTACCAAAGTTGTGCCACAAGCCTAATGAAACTAAGGGCAATTTTATACCACTATTACCGCATCTTCTATATTTCATCTGTGCATATCTATTAGGATTGGGACTGTATTTCATAAATTTTTTGATATTTTATTTGGTCAGAAAATATTAAAAAGCAGGCATTATTATTAAAGCAAATAATTCCCCGAAGTGGTTATATCGAATAAATGTAAAGATAAGTAAGAAAATAAGTGTCAAAAAATAGTTTCCTAATTGGATCCGGATTTGAAAATTTACGAGGTCAGAAAGTATTAATTAAATAACTTCGCCTTTAAAATAAAACCAAAACGGCCCCGCAACGTCAAAAATTAATATTTATTGCACATTTGTGGAAAAGATTTTCAACAAATGAGTAAAATTTGATGTTGATAATGTAGATTTGGAAAAATTTAAACCTTACTAAAAATAATTAAACATGAAGAATTATACTAAGGGAATAAAATCCGCATTCATAGTACTTTTTATGGGAGCCATTACGCTAAACGTCAATGCTCAAAGTGGTAATGCACTGGATTTTAGTGGAAGTAATAATAATTACGTTGATATCCCTTTCAATCCTACCTGGACCCCATCGATATTTTCAGTTCAGATGTATGTAAACCCTAATGCCGCTGCTATGGGAACAACACAGGCTATTTTTGTTAATGCAGGAGATTCTTTAGGTACGAATATTTTTAATGGATTTATGCTTTTTATAATCAACAATAAGTGGACTATTATTTACGGCATTGGCACTACAAGTGAATATAGTTTAACATCCCCTAGTACTGTCAATTTTGGTCAATGGACAAATATTGCGGGGACCTACGATGGTACTACTCTGATTTTATATGTAAATGGTGTAAATGTTGCCTCACAAGCAATTACGGGCATTACAGTAAATAATGGATCTGACATAACAATAGGCGCATTGCTTAATGCAGGCAATGAGTTTATTTTCCGCGGACAGTTGGATGAGCTTAGCATGTGGGATAAAACTCTTACTCCGGCAAATGTTACCTATAATATGAACCATTCCCTTATACCTGCTTCACAACCGAGTTTAATCACTTATTACAATTTCAACGAGGGCATACCCGACGGTAGTAACCCTACCGTTACTACTCTATTAGATGGCACCTCAAATCACCAGAATGGCAATTTACTTAATTTCAATTTATCTGGAAGTTCTTCAAATTGGGTAGGTTCTACTCTTTTGCTACCTATAAACCTGATTAACTTCAGCGGTACTAAAAAAGCCGGGGGCAATTTATTACAATGGTCAACTGCTTCAGAACAAAACAGTAGCTATTTTGAAATTCAGCGTGGCGTAAACGGCACCGATTTTAATGAGATTGCACAGGTTTCTGCGGCAGGTAATAGCAATACTACTAAAAACTATCAATATTTGGATGATCAGATTTCTTCATCAGCTCCAATTTATTATTACCGGTTAAAAATGGTTGATAAAGATGGAAATACCAAATACAGCACTATTATATTTATTAAAAGCAGTTCAAGTGGATCAGTTACAGTTTATCCAAACCCTGCAATCAATCAAATTACAATCAATCTTTCTGATAATAGCTTAATAAATACTCAGGCTGTTTTGAGCGATTTGAATGGTAAAGTACTTCAAAGAATTACTTTGAATCAAACTTCTACACAGGTGGATGTAAGCAGCTATGCAAAAGGGATTTACATTCTTAAATTGACAAACGGAAATAGTATTAAGATTATAAAAGAATAGTAGAAAAGTAAAAACGCATAATTAAAATAAACGGCGGCATCAGTTAATCCTGTGCCGCCGTCCTGTTTATCAACTTTCTAAAGAAAATGGCTTCTGTTTTTTTAAGCAATCGCTTAGGATTAGAACAATTGCTTATAAGATTTTCAATTTGCCATCCGATAGATATTAAATGGGAATCTGTGAAAAAGCAGTATTTTTTTATTGACTTCCATACTCAATTTTTTCCAGCATCAACTTTCCCGTTGCAAAATAATTCCGCATGAGTTCAAAAAAAATCACAGGTAAAAATTTCAGGTAAGAAAGTTTTTAAGGAAGTTCTTTCCCGCTAATCAGGATACTAAAATATAAATTGTCAACTTTAATAATGAATTAATTTCTGAACCATTTCATCCAATCTTGATTTGGCCAGGAAATTTTTTTCTAATTCAGTATTAAAAGGAACCGGCGTATCAAGTGAAGCACAACGCATAACCGGAGCATCTAAAAACTCAAAACAATTTTGCGCAACCCAGGCAGCTACTTCTCCGCCAATGCCTCCTGTAAATGTATCTTCATGGAGAATTAAAACTTTTCCTGTATTATTTACAGAATTTCTGATTGCTTTATAATCCAATGGTAATAAGGTTCTCAGGTCAAGGATATCAATTGAAAGTTCATGATGAGCACCTGCGTATTCTGTTGCCCAGGTAACGCCCATTCCATAAGTGATAATACTCACATCGTTTCCTGTGCGCACTTGTCTTGCTTTTCCAATTTCTACTTCATAATATTCCTCAGGGAAATCTTCACTGATACTTCTGTACAAAGCTTTATGCTCAAAAAATAGAACAGGATTAGGGTCATTAATTGAGGCAATTAATAATCCTTTTGCATCTTCCGGTGAAGAAGGATAAACGACTTTTAAACCGGGAGTATGAACAAACCAGGCTTCATTACTTTGACTGTGAAATGGTCCCGCTCCAACACCTGCACCGGTTGGCATTCTTATTACAAGATCGGCATTTTGCCCCCAGCGATAATAAACTTTTGCAAGATTATTGACTATCTGATTGAAGCCAACTGAGACGAAATCGGCAAACTGCATTTCCATAACACTCTTAAATCCTTCGAGCGAAAGACCAAATGCAGATCCAACAATTGCGCTTTCGCACAAAGGCGTATTTCTAACTCTTGCTTTTCCAAATTCATTTAATAATCCTTCTGTAATTTTAAATGCACCTCCATATTCCGCAATATCCTGGCCCATTAAAATTAAGTTGGGATGTGCAACCATGGATTGACGTAATCCTTCCCTGATAGCATCAACAAAGCGGATTCCTCTTTCCGGCTGATTTGAAAAAGCCTTCTTGTTTTCAGCATACCTTCTTTTAATATTATCAAATGCAACATTATTTTTTGCGTAAACATCTTCTATTTCTCTTTTAGAAATTTCAGAATTTGAATGAGAAAATTTATGTAAAGCAATTTGCGGATTATTTAAAGCGGTTGTGTTTTTATCAATGTAATCTCTTATTTGCCCGCGTATTTCGGAAAGTTCCGGATTGGTTAAAACATTTTCTTCAACCAAAAAATACTCATAATTTTTTATCGGATCTTTTTCTATCCATTGCTCAAACATTTCTTTAGGAACATATTTTACACCACTGGCTTCTTCATGACCCCGCATTCTGAAAGTCATACATTCTATAAGGTAAGGTTTTTGGTTTTTGATGCAATATTCGCGAACGCCTTTCACTGTTTCGTAAACCGCAAGAATATTGTTCCCTTCAATTTGGACACCTTCCATTCCGTAACCATTTGCTTTATCCACTAAATTTTTACAGCGATATTGTTCGCTCACAGGAGTGCTCAAGGCATAGCCATTATTTTCAATTATAAAAATTACCGGCAAGTCCCAAACAGCGGCCACATTCATGGCTTCATGAAATTCACCTTCACTGGTGCCACCTTCGCCTGTAAATGCAAGAGAAACTTTCTCTTCATTTTTTAATTTATATGCAAGCGCTGCTCCATCTGCTACAGATAGCTGTGGACCAAGATGTGAGATCATTCCGCAAATGAAATGTTCTTTACTACCGAAATGAAAACTTCGTTCTCTGCCTTTGCTATAACCATCTAAAGCGCCCTGCCATTGTTTTATTAATTCTGGTAATGGTATTTTTCTTGTAGTAAAAACGCCAAGGTTTCGATGCAAGGGCATAATCCATTCATCGGGTTGCAAGGCATAAGTTGCGCCAACAGAAATTGCCTCCTGTCCAATACCGCTAAACCATTTGGAAATCTTTCCCTGACGCAATAACAGAAGCATTTTTTCTTCTATCATACGGGGAAGTAATAATTCTTTGTAAAGTTTGATGAGAGTTTCGTCGGATAAATGATTTCGGTTGAATTGCATGTGGCAAATTTCCGAATTTTCAGGTGTAAATAAAAAGAATAACTAAATGCCGAATGTTCAAATCGCAAGGCTGAACGCTATCTGTCTTTTAAAAAACCTGAAAGGGTAGATGATAGAAATGAAAGTAAAATACCAAAAATAAATGCCCATAAAAAACTATCTATATGAATGCCTGAAACGAATTTGCCAGCAAGTATTACCATTAAAACATTAATGATCAAAAGAAATATTCCAAGAGTGAGAATAGTTATTGGCAACGTAAATATGATCAAAATAGGTCTAATGATTGCATTTAAAATGCCAAGGATCAATACAAAAACCAATGCTGTGCTATAAGAATCTATAAGGATATGCGGTTTCAGAATCATTGACAATCCATAAGCTACTGCAGCTGTAACTAAAAGACGAACAATAAATTTCATAACTCCGGTTTTTTTAAAATTAAATTAAATTACTACCAATTCAAAAAAATCTTCCGGATCTAAATATTTGCCGGAAAGTTCCTGCAATTCAGTTGCGGATATTGTTTTAATTGTATTAATAGATTCATTAAAATAATTCTCGTCGAGGTCATTTAATATCAAGCTTTTCCACCTGGAAATTACATGAAACGGCCCATCAATATAGCCAAGATTAATTCCCATCATATAATTTTTTACCAATAATAATTCTTCTGCTTCAACCGGCTCTTCTATCAGCAATTTCATTTCTTTATAAATTTCTCCGATAGTTGCTTCACATACGTCTTTGCCGGCTTCTGTGCTTATTACCCATGAAGTGTCCTGGATGTGATTCTGCAAAAAACTATGGATGCCGTAGGTATATCCTTTTTCTTCCCTGATATTACCCATCAACCGGGAACCGAAATATCCACCAAATAAAGTATTCAATACGACCACTTTTTGAAAATCAGGATGATGTCGGTTCGGAAAGGGGCGCCCCAAACGAATAGCTCCTTGAACACCGTTTTTATCGTTATTAATACGATATTTTTTTTGTAGGGCTAATTCGCGTTTAGCCATCACCGTTGATATATTTTCATTAATGGAAAGATCACCAAAATATTTTTCTAATAATTGTTCAAAATCAGCAGGAAGTTTCCCGGCAGAAAAAATACTACATTTTGACTTTAGGTAATATTGATGAAAAAAAGAGCTAATTTCCTCTCTGTTAAGTGCTTCAATATTTTCTTTATTAGATATTCTTCCATAAGGATGATTAGCTCCATAAAGGTATTCGTCAATCAACCTGTTTGCAACAAAATCGCATTTTAGTAAATTAACCGAGAGTCGTTGAACAGTATTTTGTTGAAATATCTCCAGTTCACTTTGTGGGAATATGGATTCAGTAATAAGCTCTCTTATTACCGGCAGTAATTCTTTTAAATGTTTTGAAAGACAATGCAGTGTTATAGTAGCAGTCTCATTATAACATTCCCTGCTCAAAAAAGCGCCATAATATTCAAAGTATTCAGTGATCTCAAAAGCGTTTCTTTTAGCAGTACCATTTTTTATAAGATAATTGGCAGCAGAGGCTACACCGGTTTTATTTTCAAAATTATTCCCGGCATTAAATACAAATTCTACCATGGCTACTTCTTCAGCACCATCATTAATATAGTAAACGGGAGCGCCGTTAGAAAGCGAGAATCGGGTACATTGTTTTAAACTGATATTAAAATTAATAGGATCTTTTATCGGTGGAGCAATCGTTCTGTCGGGCATTTAATAATCTTTAATTTTAAATAATAATCTTTTCTGATGATAAATTTTGGGAACATATATCTTCTAATTTTTCAATTTGCAAATAATCCGATACCTCTTGCGCAAAATTTGTTGATTTCCTCCGGGGATTCCGTCAGCAATTGCCCTTCCTTTTAATGTGCGAAAATACTTTTTCAAATTTAATCATTCTTTACTTTTGAAAGATAATAAAACGTGCGGTATTTTATTTGCAAATATAAAGTACACTATGAAGTAAATAAAAAGGATTATATTGATAAATTTCATATCTTCTTTAAACAAATTTGATCTGATTTTGGATTGATAGCTATTCGAAAAAGTTTAAATTTTATAAATTAATTTCCTGCTCTCCTGAATGTAATTTCACCGTTTCCCCTTTCCATATGAATTCCCCGTCAAGATTTTCGGGTAAATTGATCTTTGCCTGAATCCCTGATTTTCCCTTTCGTTGCAATTCTACTTTTATTTCCTGGTCTGTCTTACTGTAAGGCATAGACGCTTTTACATGCTGCAATGCTCCCAAATGAGGTTCTATTTTTACCGACTTGAATCCGGGCTGTAGCGGAGTGACGCCACAAATGGTTGCCAGAAAATCATATTCAGGGCTGGCAGACCATCCATGACAATCGGAGCGCGTAGGTTCTGGGTTCTCTGCAAATGTGGTTAACCCGATTTTCAGCATATTTCTCCAGGGTGTTAACTGAGAATAATATAAATCGCCAAGTCCTGCTTTTATCATAGCTCGCGTAAGATAAAACCGGAAATAAAATGTAGCCTGGCTTAAAGAAGTATCGTGCAATACATTTTCCATCACTTGTTTTTGATCATCCACAGGAACGGCATCTGTTAGAACTGCCCAAATAGAAGCGTGTTGACTAAAAGAATTTTTACCGGGCGTATCAGCCATTTCCATTTTGTTGGAATCAAAACAATTTTGATAAACACCTACCGCTAATTTATCTGCTAATCGTTTGTATTTTTCTGCCAAATCTTTTCTGCCAAAATAATTAAACAGATCAGTAGCCTGGTGCAATGTATAAACCAATTGCAAAGTGATCACAGAAGAATTTCCATCTGTTGCCCCAGGTGGAACACCGCCGGGGAAAGCATTATTCCAATCCGTAAAGCTCCACCAATCCATTGGTCCAAGCATTTCCTTTGAAGTATCAATATGCTGCTCATACCAATCAATAATTAAAGTAGTAGCATTTAAATATTTTTTTATAAAATTGGTATCGTCGCGCAGCATCCAATAATCGTGTAACATCGAAATCCAAAATAAAGAAAAAGGAGGAATCACCTGCAAACGATTGCTCGGATAACGCCCTTGTGTAAGTCCTGAAGGTACTCGCGAATCATAAAAATCGTGTATAGCCTTTCGCATCAGGCGATCATCTCCCGAATTATAAAATGATATTAAGGACTGAATCCTGGTGTCCGCTTCGTACTGCAATTCTTCGTAATAAGGGCAATCAAAATAAGTTTCTCCTGCACACAACCTTGCGGTTCTCCAACCTACTTTCCATATCGTTTGTAAAGAAGAATCGTTACTATTGAAAGTGGCTACATGATGAAACGGATATCCCGTGTAATAGCCGTATAAATCATTGATCAATAATGGTTCATTTTTTGTCTGAACTTCTATTTGTAAATATCGGTAGGTGCGAAACCAAAGTGGCATAAACTTACGTTTGTTTCCGCCATCAGGATAAAAAATATCAAACAATCCTTTTATAGTTTTTCCGGCAATATCATTACGGTTCCCTTTTTGAGCATTAGTATCTACCAATGCCTCGGCATAAATTAATTTTATGGTTGCATCTTTCCCTTTGCTAACAATCAGCTCCGGATAGGCAGTGGTTTCATAAGATTGATCCAATAAAATTTTTACTAAACTATGAGCCGGAATTAGAAGTGGGTGATGCGCTTTTATAAAAGTATCTTTTACTACCATATTTTCACTTCGGCGTATTGAAAATAATCGCTGCAATTTTTCTTCCATCTGTGGAATCTTGCTGGGCGTAAGCGTCCATACATTATCCGAACCATATCCAAAAGGAACGGCAGCCGTGTTTACCGTTTTGGCATTCTTCCAGTTTTTGTCTTCGTACGAAACTTGCTCCCATTCCCAAGGATACCTATTTGCATGAACTTCATCACCTGGTTCTACTACGAAATATGAATGCAAAACGGCACCTATATTTATTGCGCAGGGAGCATAAGCGGTATCGTGCAAAACTTTCCATGAAGAATTCGTATTTACCATTTTTTCTGTGCTGTCATCACCCTGCAATAAAAATCCCGTTTGGTTGGAAATCTGCGCTACAGGAGCAAATTCTCCCATGTTCCAAACAAGCGCAGTAATTACATTTTTGCCCTTTTGAAGATAGGGAGCAATATCGTAGGTTTCAAAATTCCAGTTGTACAAATCACCGCGCGCGGGCCCTCTTCCAACTGCTTTTCCATTTATAAATAAACGATAACGATTATCGGCTGTAACATGGATAATAAATTTCTTTGGCACTTCGCTCAATGAAAATGTTTTTCGAAAATGGTAAACTCCATAAGCTCTCGTTGGTACATTGGGACAGGTAATCCAATGTGCACTCCAATAATTTTTTAATAAGAGGGGATTTATATCTGTTTGCTGCGCTTTCAGCAAATTAGAAAATAAAAGGAAACAAAAGATTACCAGTAACTTTCTTGTAAAATAAATCATTACTTTTTTTTGCATAACAATGTCATATTTAGAATGGGAATGAATTTTATTTTTCTTGTAATTTAATAATTATACAAATAAGAAAATAAAACAAGCATAATAACATTTTGTATAGTTCAAATTATGCCAATAGGTTAAGAATGATTTGGCGTTTTAATACCATTTATTTTTTTAAGTTTTTAATTATAAAGTAGTAACTTTTACTAATAAATTAGTTCGGGTAAAAAAGTTTTTGGAAAATTGGTTAGCAAAAGTAATTCTAATCAGGTGGATATCGGATCAGGGGTGAAAATAAACCGGGGTGTGTGGCTCTTTGTTTTAATGAAATCATCATTGAATATTCTTTTGACTTTTTCTTTTTTGATTATGATGCCCTGTAATCGTCACATCACAGGAAAGTCTAAATTTAAACCAGAGAATACCTATAATATAGAAGGTAAAATTAACGGAATGGATTCTGGCTGGCTCTATTTAGGCATGTATGATACTAGTCGCAAAGCACCACTTGTTTTCTTTGATTCAACAAAAATAATTGGTTCAAATTTTCAATTTAAAGGAAAATTTACAGATCCTACACCTTGTAAAATCATGGTAAAAAATTTGAAATTTCTGTGGCCTGCAACCCATTATTTCATTCTGGATACAGGCTTAACAAAGGTCCAGCTCTTTAAAGGTTCAATGGGCAATTCTGTAATTACTGGACCTAAATCACAGGAACAGTTTATGGCATTTAACAAAAAAATATATGATTTAGAAATTTCCTTTGATAAAAACTTCTCTTTACAGCGCAAAGGAATTATAAGTGCTGATAGTTTAAATACTTTGGAAGAAGCATTTTATCATAAAAAGTCTGACTTATTATTGCAACAGGTTAAAGCAAACCCAGGTTCAATAATATCGGCATTCATTGTCAAAAACAATTTGAATTATGAAATTGGCATTCCAATCCTGGAGAAGATATATAATTCTCTTACTAATAAGGATAATTATTATGCCCGAAGTATTTTAAATTATCTAAAAAATTATTAGTTGCAAGAACGAAAACGGATATTGGATTCCACGTGCCATATTTTGATATTACCGACAGTAAAAACAGGGAAATAACTAATAAAACTTTTATAGGAAAATATTTGTTGATTGATTTTTGGCAAGTTGGTGTGCGGGGTGTAGGAAAGAAAATCCATACCTGGTGAAGGCATACAAAAAATTTTCCGGTAAAGGACTTTAAATGATTAGTATTTCGGTTGATATGAATAAACAAGATTGGGAAGATGCAATTAAGAAAGATAATCTATCGTGGATTCAGGCCTGTGATTTGAAAAGTCCCGATCATAATATAATTAGTCGGGATTTTGGGATTGTAATTATACCAACTAATTTTTTAATTGATAAAGAAGGAAAAATTGTTGCTAAAGATTTAATGGATGAAAATATTGAAAAAGTATTACAGAAATATTTAGGAAAGTAGTGAATAAAAGAACAAGTTAACAACAGAAAAATTCAACTGATCTCATACTTCCAAAATTATCTTAAATTTGAAAATAGTATATGCAAATTCAACTATACTTGCATTCAACGTCAAATTTATTTGCCCAAATGAACAATCAATTTTCAATCCGACTCATTGCTGAAAATGACGTACAAGAAGTTTTGGAGATTTACAAACCTTATGTAATTAATACTTTTGTTTCTTTTGAATATGATGTCCCTTCAGCGGATGAATTTTTATTGAGGGTTCAAAATAATATTTCAGAATATCCGTGGTTGATTTGTTTGCATGGTAACAAAATAATCGGATACGCCTATGCAAGCAAATACAGGTATCGTACAGCCTATCAATGGTCGTGCGAATCAACAGTATATCTATTACCCGAATATCATAGAAAAGGTATTGCCGGTATATTATATGAAACACTTTTTTCACTTTTACGGCTTCAGGGGTTTTTTAATGTGTATGCTGTCATTAGTTTACCCAACGAAAAAAGCGTTGGCTTTCATCAATCATTTGGGTTTAAAAAAATCGGTATTTACAAAAAAGTGGGTTACAAATTTAATAAATGGCACGATGTGGAATGGTTCTATTTTCAATTGCAAAAGCATATTATCAATCCACAAATTCCTAAGGCAATTCAATCTATTGAGAATACAGAAAAGCTCATTCAGATTTTTAAGGAAGCAAATAAATCAGTAAGAAAAATAAACCCAAATAGAAAATAATCCGGACATGGAGAATATAATTTGTATTGCTACAAAAACTTATTGAATGTTGGTCTGAAAGAAAACAGGAATTTTTTTGATTGTTTATTGCTAAATATTAAGAATCCTTCTCTTTTAATAATGTTTTGATATCTTTTTCCATTCTAGCAATTTCATCAGGTTTTAATCCATCATAGATGCCACGAACTCTTGCATGTTTATCTACCAAAGAAAAAAACTGGGTATGAATAAAAGCCTCTGCAATATTGATGCTGTTGTTTTTGGGATTATCGAGAAGATAGCTTTGACGCGCCATTCTATATAAAGAATCTTTACTGCCCGTCACAAAATACCATTTGGCAGAATTGTTTTGTTCACTGCCAACCAACTTCTCCTGGTAAGCTTTCAACACAGGAACAGAATCAGTTTCGGGCATTGACGTATGAGAAATAATTGCAAAATCAGAATCATTTTTAAATTTATCATAAACCCCTTTTAAATTGAAATTCATTTTAGGGCAAATACCTTTACAAGTTGTAAAAAAATAATTAGTCACATATACTTTTCCATCAAAGTTGTGGCCATTTACGGCTTGTCCATTCTGGTCGGTAAAGGAAAAATTCTGCACATAGCTCATTATGGGAAGTTCCACTTTAAAAAATCCCTTAGTGAATGAAAGTGAAACATAAAACATTCCGAGGAGGACTACCAGGAATATGGAATAAAATATTATTTTCTTTTTCATCAGGTAAAGGTACATATTCTGGTGTTTCATGGTATGGAGTATCTTAACAAGACTCATAAAAATGTAATTTATATATTTTATTTACCGAATATTTGTATGATCTTTTTGCGTTTAGTCATTACTGTTATTTTTATTAATTCATATGCTCGGAAATAACAATTATTAACCCACATTGCAGCAAAAGGCCGTTCAACTGTTAAAATTTAATTTTTTTTCAGAAAATTATCGCCATATTTTCAATTTACCTGTGGGGGGTACAGGTATAAAAAATCTACGACGCGTATAAGCCCTTTATTTGATTTG
>DATKQQ010000241.1:0-2387 GCA_035532615.1 Hanamia sp. | reverse complement strand
AACAAAAAGCGAAGGCAGATGAAGATGCGGGAGCAGTTCAAGGAGAAATAGGGTTATCTGCGCAGCTCAACTTCGACCCTTCTGTCCGGTCCTGAGGTGTACGCCTTTGCAACCTCTATCTTGAAGAACTGGAACTCCGATACCCCAGTGTAATCATCAGGGTTGTATCTTTCAAATGGGGAGAGTTCTGAGCGAGGGAAGAGCTTTTTGCAGTAGAGTGTTATGACTTTTTTTATGTCTGCCTTCTTCGCAACGGAAAGTTTTCCCTCCACCTGCACGCTATCTGATGTGCCAAGCGGCTGGTTGGAATCAAATATTACTAGTGAAACATTCGGATTCTCGATGCCGTTCTTTATGTGCAGCGAATCCACTGCGGAGAGGAAATAGAAGTTGCCCTTGTAGTCGTAGACATAGAATACCGCTGCCGCCCACGGCTTTCCCTTCTTGCCGCACGTGGAGACAACCATGTACTTGTTGACCTCGATTATGTTCTCGGCCTTCTGCTCATATGACTGGAATGGGGAATGCATAATTCAACTTGGCTGCGTTAATTTATAAGGATTCCCGTAAGCTAATTTTTGATCTTACTCCATAGGCTGTTTACTAGTCCTAGCAAAACGAACGCCATCATATATGGTTCGTCTCCGATTTGTACTGTTCCCCACTCTATCATCAGAGCAAGGATTTCTGCCATCAGCATTATAACAAACAGGACTATCAGCACCTTGTTTACCTTTCGCAAGCTGGCTAACGATCTCCTTTTCCAGGACCATGCAAGGATTAGAAATGAGGCGATAGTCGCAACCAATATCACCGCCTCATCATAACCGCTTGGGGGCAGGGATATAGAACTGAAATCAACGTATTCAAGCACGTCCATTATGTTGAATATGGAAATGACCATCATGGCGAGCAGTGCCGTTCTTCTTGTCGCAAGCGCGTCCGCAAGTTCCCTGATCTTCCCCTTGATAGTCTCACCTGCCATAAAGTATGAGTGGGAAAATCAGATTTTTATATCTTCATATGCCGCTAGACGAATAAAAATTAGAAAATGGGGGGATATAGGTATCCCTGTGAAATGTTACTATCTTAGCCAGAAAATTATGTTTAGTTTAGGTATTTGAAACAATGTAATTTTCTTTTATATAATTCCATGTTAAGTAGTACCCTGAAAGATTTGGAGCATTTGTAGGACACCTGAATGCATTTGGCCATCCAGTAATATTTTTGAAAAGGATTGTAATGTTCAAAAAGTTACAATTTCCCCCATTACACGTGAGTTTTTTACACCCAAAAGGTAATCCCGTCCTTTCGTCAGCGAGATAAAAAATTAGCGACCCTGCATCTGTTGATACGTTCAATAAAGTTGCATTGGTATTACTGTAGGAATATACGTCAATTAGGCCAGTATCATATGGTAAAATATCACTTGCTTCTACGGAAACACTATCAAAAAATTTTCCGTTAAAAATCCTAAAATTGACTGAGCTTCTATTATCAATTTTTACCGTTCTAAGGTTTGGAGCACCTATTTTAAGGCTTAAATAAGATATTGGAGTATCTCCATTATTTTCAATAGAGAATACCGTTTCGTTTCCATTATTCATTTGGGATATAATTACTGATGGTTTTTGAGGAGGCAGTGGAGTTATACTTGCAATAAGCTGAGGTAAAAAGTGAATTGTTAATATCGCTGCTATAATTACAACTACAACTCCAGATATAAGTCCCGAAGAAAGATTATTTATGAAATTCCCGAAGGGGGTATTCCAAAAACTATTTTTAGCCATAAGCGCACAGTTACATTAACCCCTTCAATTTTATTAATGTTGCCTTACTATTTTTGATTTACCTTAACTTTTGCACCTTTTTTATTAATTGAGATGATAATTTCGGTTACTCGCTTATTACCAATAGCAACAATTGCACCTATAAATGCGGGTATGGTTTTGAGTGCTCCCAAAATAAAAGCATCTTGGTATACTTGATTGGCAAGGGCATAATCTTGAGTTGTACCATTTACTATAGTTACATTCAAACCATGAGGTGTGCACTGAATTGCAATTGAAAGAAAACAACCACTAGTGCCCCCTAACCACCAAAGAACTGATATTAAAATAAGTACAATGCCCCCCAAAACGACTTTAAGTTGTAATTCTTCTTTCGCAATTTTTTTACCTTTGGCAGTAGTCATAAATACTTCTTTTGTGGGCTGCTTATTTATGTTTTGAGTGACCCACCTATTTTTATGTAAAATCCAGAAAAAACCTAATGCAAACGATATGAATGAAATGATCAGCAATATATTCCCTATAAAAGGGTAATAAATTCTTACAATCATGCTCAATGGAATTATTACAAAAATCAGAAAAACAATAGAAAATTTT
>DATKQQ010000240.1:0-27081 GCA_035532615.1 Hanamia sp. | reverse complement strand
AAACTAAAATAATTAATAAGCTAAAAATAAAACTACCAACGATGTTGTAGATATTTTTTCAATATAGCAGAATTAATCATAAATGCCATCTACAAGGGCTTACAGAGGAAAGTGAAAGAAGTTTAAAAAGGAAAATCCGATCCAATGAAATCAAAAAAAACAAATCCCTGACCGTAGCCATTTTTTTTGGGTCAGACCAGGGATTGGGGGGAAGGTTCAATGACATCCTTACCAGGTTTGCTATTCAAATATTAAAAAACACAACAGGCGAAAAAGTGATTTGGGCGGTTGGAGAAAGAATGGATGCGGAATTGAAAGATGCAGGAATGGCGCCGGTTAAGGTTTTCAATGTTCCCAATTCTGTTACTGCCATCACGCCGTTAGTGAATGACATTTTAATCAAGAGTGAAGAATTACGCGAAAGAAACCCGGAGTACCGTCTTACTATCTTTTATAACAGTCCCGCAACCGGTGAAGGTTACCGACAGGAAAACCAACAATTATTGCCTCTTGATAAAAGCTGGGAGCAGGAAATAAAAAAATTGAAATGGCCTTCAAAAAAATTGCCACAGGTAATTGGCGGCGCCGAAAGCACTTTGCGGGTATTGATAAGGGAATATCTTTTTGTTTCCATTTATAAAGCCTGCGCGGAATCATTGGCAAGCGAAAATGCAAGCCGCCTGGAAGCCATGCAGCGGGCTGAAAAAAATATTGGTGAAATATCGGACGACCTTAATCAAAGCTATAACCGGCTTCGGCAAAGCAATATTGATGAAGAGTTGTTTGATATCGTTGCAGGATTTGAAGCTTTAAAAAAAGTTCTGAAAAAATAAAATAAAAATAATTATGAACCGTGACATAATCAGCAGCAGCCAGTATATGGATTTTTGCCTGTTGAAATAGAGGGTGTGAATGCACTGGCGGCATTAGCGCTTGATATGTGATGGTCGTGGAATCACGAAGCGGACAAATTATGGAAACGACTTGATCCTTCGCTTTGGGAATTGACTCATAACCCCTGGATTGTATTGCAAACAGTGGCGTATTACCAGCTTGAGCGCCATTTAGCCGATCCAGAATTCAGGCTTATGCTTGATGACCTGATAAAAACCAAACAAACCATTTTAAGTTCGCCGGCCTGGTTTCAGGAAAATCACGCTAACGCACCACTTACCTGTGTTGCGTATTTCAGTATGGAATTTATGCTGAGTGAAGCATTGCCGATTTATGTGGGCGGCCTTGGCAATGTTGCAGGAGACCAGTTAAAATCCGCCAGTGATTTGGGAGTGCCGGTAGCGGCTGTAGGCTTGTTTTACCAGCAAGGCTATTTTCGTCAGCAGATTGATAAATATGGCAATCAACAGGCTTTATTTCCCTATAATGACCCAGGGCGATTGCCCATTACGCCATTGCGATTGCCCAATGGAGAATGGCTGCGGATAAAGGTTTCATTATCCGGTTATCCTGCCTGGCTTCGCACCTGGCAAGTGCGGGCGGGGCGGGTAAAACTTTATCTTCTTGACAGTAATGACCCTGTTAATTTACCCATGCCCCGCGGCATTACCGGCGAAATCTATGGCGGCGGCCCTGACCTGCGCATACAACAGGAAATTTTGCTGGGCATTGGTGGATGGAAATTATTGAATGCACTTGGCATTCAACCCGAAGTATGCCATATAAATGAAGGCCATGCCGCCTTCCTTGTGTTGGAACGCGCCAATGATTTTATGAAAGAAAACGGAACCACATTTGAAGAAGCGCTTGCAGTTACCAGGGCGGGAAATTTATTTACAACACATACTGCTGTAGCCGCAGGATTTGACCATTTCAGCCCATCGCTGATGGAGCAGTTTTTTGGTGATTATGCTGCTAATGAACTTGGGTTTGATTTCAATAATTTGATGGCGCTTGGCCGGCAGGATTCCAAAAACACTTCTGAAAGTTTCAATATGGCTTACCTCGCCATCCGTGGAAGCGGCGCGGTCAACGGAGTCAGTCAATTGCACGGAGCGGTAAGCCGCCGTCTTTTCCAATCGCTTTTTCCTCGCTGGCCTGTCGGGGAAGTGCCTGTTGGCTTTGTGACTAGCGGCGTTCATATGCCAAGCTGGGACTCCGAATTTGCGGATGAATTATGGACGGAAGCATCCGGAAAAAGCAGATGGAGAGGGGAATTGGAAACTCTTGAAGAAAATATAAACCATATCTCCAATCAAAAACTGTGGGCCTTTCGAAATGCTTCAAGAAATAGCCTGGTTCATTATGTCCGCAAAAGACTGGAGGGGCAATTAACGATATCCCGGCAAACGCAGGAAATGATTGATACCGCAAAAAATGTTTTTGATCCCAACACATTAACGCTGGGTTTTGCACGCCGGTTTGTGACCTACAAAAGGCCTAATCTTCTTTTGCACGATGAGGAAAGATTAATCCGCATTCTTACCAACCAGGAGCGTCCCGTGCAATTGGTGATTGCTGGGAAAGCGCCGCCGTTTGATGAGTCCGGAAAAACATTGATAAAGGAATGGATACAATTCATTCAATAACATAATTTATACAAGCATGTTGTTTTTTTAAGTGATTATGATATGCTACTCACTGAAAACCTGGTGCAGGGTGTGGATGAATGGATTAATACGCCGCGCCGCCCGTGGGAAGCCTGCGGTACAAGTGGTATGAAAGTACTGGTGAATGGCGGCATTAATTTATCAGAACTGGACGGCTGGTGGGCGGAAGCCTACACACCTGAAGTGAGCTGGGCTTTGGGCGATATGCAGGAGCACGGCGATGACCCGGGCTGGGATGCCGTAGAAGCGGGAAATTTATATGATTTACTGGAACAACAGGTAGCGCCCGATTTTTATTCACGCGATGGCAATGGAATACCGGTAAAATGGATTGAAAAAATAAGGAAAAGTATGGCCACGCTTACGCCGCGTTTTTCTGCCAATCGCGCCGTGCGGGAATATACTGAAAAATATTACCTGCCCGGCGCCGCCAATTATAAAAAAAGGGCAGAGGATAAGGGCGCACTGGCGAAAAAAATAATTCATGAGATGAATGACATTAAAAATAAATGGGAGCAAATTCATTTTGGCGAAACTATCATTGAAAATGTGGAAGGCGGTTATGAATTTAAAATTTTTATCGGGCTCAATGGCATCCAACCCGAACAGGTTGCTGTGGAGCTTTATGCTGAAGGAATGAATGGTGCAGCGCCTGAAATAATAAAGATGGAAACTGAGACAAGTCAAAATGTAGAAAACTATGTTTTTCATGCTATTATAAAGACAAAAAGAAAAGCGGCAGATTACACGGCACGCATAAAACCTTGCTACGAACATGTTTCAACACCCCTGGAAGACAACCGGAATCTGTGGCAGCGGTAATCGCAATCAGAAAAAGTTTAAGAATAAAAGTCATTCGGAATAAAAATCATGAAACCATTTTATGAAAATAAACCATCAACATATTCTCACCATCAACAGCGGTTCTTCCAGTATTAAATTCGCTTTGTATGCCGCGGATGAAAATCTGAAGAGTTTTTTTTCTGGCGAAATAAAAGGAGGATAAGGCGAGCGATTCCTTTATTTAACATTTAACCATCCTTCCTGAAACTGAGGACAATCAACTTTATTGCTGATAATTATCAGTGTTCCCGGAATAGGTAAAAAGTAGTTTTGTTTTCGAAAAAGTAGGCTATGGACAAAAGTATCATACCGGAATTACAGGATGTAATGGAGGCGGTGCATTATCGCCCCGCTGTTTCTGTTTTTATGCCTTTTGACCCAAAAATGGGGCTTAAAAAGGAATTGACACATTCTTTAAAAGTTGCGGCAGATAAGGTGGAGCGGGAATTACTGGAAAGTTATCCTGATGAAATGGTCATGCTAATAACGGAGAAACTCAGGGGGATAATTCAAAAACTGGATTTTAATACACATAAGAGAAGCATCGCCATTTATCTATCGCCTGTTTTTGAAAAAGTATTGTACTTAGACATAGCTGTTGAGGAGAAGATCATTATTGATGAATCATTTGAAATCCGCGACCTGGTATATAGCAAAAAGCAATTGCACAAATACCTGGTACTTCTATTAAGCGGCAAGGAAAGCCGGATATATCTCGGCAATACCAATAGCTTCGTAAGAATTTTATCCGATACGCCGGAAACAGTATCCGCTTATATCAATGATGCGCCGGAAAAAGTGGCCAACTTTTCGGATATGTCTTCACGCAAAGAAATAATTACAGATAAATTTTTACACCATATTGACAATTCCCTGGGCATTATACTTAAAGCTCACCAACTACACCTTTTCGTTTTGGGTACCGAAAAAATATTGGGGCATTTCAAAAGCTTTACCAAACATGCCGGAGCGATAGTTGAATATGTGCAGGGTAATTATGAAGAAACAACCTTGTCCGACCTGAAAAAAATCCTGGAACCTTATGTAGCCGACTGGAAGAAAGTGATACAAAAGGATTTATTGAATCAAATAGAAGATGCGGCAGGCAAAAAGAAACTGGCGGTAGGTATGCGGGAAGTATGGCGGAAAGCCATGCAACGAAAAGGGCGCTTACTGATAGTGGAAAAAAATTATATATATGCTGCGCTGCATGGAAGCCATGAAGACATAATTTATAAGGCGGGGAAGCCTAATAATGAATTTTCTTACATACGCGATGCGGTGGATGAGATAATAGAAAAAGTATTGGAAAATGGCGGTGATGTAGAATTTGTAGATAAGGATATATTGAAAGACTATCGGCAAATTGCTCTTAAGCTGTTTTATTGATAAAAAACAGAAGGTATTGAGACGGGAATAGCCATTAGCTAACAACTCTTAGTCAATAAACAAAAAATAAATCTCATGAATACGTACATAAAAAAGTTTAAAGAAATCGGCATCGCGGACATAGCTAAGGTAGGTGGCAAAAATTCTTCCTTAGGCGAAATGTTTTCCAAACTTACCTCAAAAGGAATTTCTGTACCTGATGGATTTGCAACCACTTCATACGCCTTCGAAGAGTTTCTTACTCAAAACTCATTGCATTCAAAACTCGATGATTTGATGCATCAATTGGATAGAAATAATTATGAAAATCTTAATGAAACCGGTGCAAAAGCAAGGGAATTGATGCTTGCCGGTGAACTTCCTCAAAAACTTCAATCTTTGATTTTGCAGGCGTATAAAGAATTATGCGGCGAAAATGAGTATGAAGTGGCCGTGAGAAGCAGCGCTACCGCGGAGGATTTGCCGCAGGCCAGTTTTGCGGGGCAACATGAAAGCTACCTGAACATCAAAGGCGGCGCGGCTGTGCTCAATGCAATAAAAAAATGCTACGCTTCGCTTTATACCGACAGGGCGATTAAATACAGGGAGGAAAATGGTTTTGCGCATCAGAAAGTGTCATTATCTGTAGGTGTTCAAAAAATGGTTCGTTCAGATAAAGCATCATCCGGCGTGGGTTTTACGCTGGAGCCCGAATCGGGTTTTCGTGATATTGTACACCTCAGCGGCGTATGGGGATTGGGTGAAAACATTGTTCAGGGAACCGTTACGCCCGATGAATTTCTGGTTTTTAAACCCACTTTACTTCAGGGCAAAAACGCCATCATTCAAAAAAAATTGGGTGAAAAAACCAAGACCATGATTTATAGCAATGAAGAAAATGAGCCGGTGATTAATATAGATACGCCGAAAGAAAAACAGGAACTTTTTGTGCTGAGCGATGAAGAAATTATGAGGCTGGCTAATTGGGCTTTAATCATAGAAAACCATTACCAGAAACCAATGGATATCGAATGGGCAAAAGACGGTATCACGGATGAAATGTTTATCATCCAGGCAAGACCCGAAACGGTTCATTCACAACGAAATCCTTTGCTGGTAAAAGAATATAAATTATTAGATAAAGGAATTGTGCTGGTGCATGGCGAAGCTATCGGTTCAAAAATAACCACCGGCATAGCAAGAATTTTACATTCGCCTGATGAAGCGGACAAATTACAAGCCGGTGAAATAATAGTTACCGACACGACCAGTCCCGACTGGGACCCGATACTGCAAAAAGCTTCGGCAATCATTACTAACAAAGGCGGAAGAACCAGCCACGCTTCTATTGTGGCCAGGGAACTGGGTGTTCCGGCAATCGTGGGCTGTGCCAATGCTACTGATAAAATCAGGGATGGAGAAATGATTACCGTTTCCTGCTGCGAAGGCAAAACAGGTTTTGTTTACCAGGGAAAATTAAATTTCAACGTAACAGACCTTGATTTTTCATCCATTAAAAAACCTGAAACCACTGAAGTGATGCTGATTGTGGGTGACCCGGATAAAGCATTTGAATTATCCTTTTATCCAAATGATGGTGTTGGTTTGATGCGTATTGAATTTATCATCACGCATTCAGTACAAATTCACCCGATGGCATTGGTGAAATTTAATGAATTGAAAGACGCGGCAGCCAAACAAAAAATTGAAGAATTAACGCATCATTATCCCGATAAGGAAAAATATTTTGTGGACCAGCTTTCGCAGGGAGTGGCAACTATTGCAGCGGCTTTTTATCCCAAAGACGTTATTGTGCGGATGAGCGATTTTAAAACCAATGAATACGCCAACCTTATAGGTGGAAAGAACTTTGAGCCGCATGAGGAAAACCCGATGCTTGGGTTCCGCGGGGCTTCCAGGTATTATAACGATTTGTACAAAGAAGGTTTCCGGCTTGAATGTGAAGCCATTAAAAAAGTAAGAGAGGATATGGGATTGGCCAATGTAAAAGTGATGATTCCTTTTTGCAGAACCGCTGAGGAAGGAAATAAAGTGATTGCCGTAATGAAAAGATTTGGATTGGAACAAGGCGTTAACGACCTGGAAATTTATGTGATGGCAGAAATACCCAGCAATGTGATATTGGCCGAAAAATTCGCCGCGATTTTTGACGGGTTCTCTATTGGGTCAAACGACCTTACACAGCTTACCCTTGGTATAGACCGGGATTCCGCAATCGTAAGCAATTTGTTCAGCGAACTAAACGATGCACCTAAAGAAATGATTGCTACCATGATTTCCAAATCTAAAAAAGCCGGAACAAAAATTGGATTGTGCGGACAGGCGCCGAGCGACTTTCCGGAGTTCGCCAAATTTTTGGTGGAAGAAGGTATAGATAGTATTTCATTCAATCCTGATGCGATATTGAAAGGAATTGAAAATATCCGAAAAGCGGAAGAAGAGAAAATAAAGAATTTGCAACCAATTTAAATTGATTAATATGGAAAAGTTTTTTCAGGATAAAGTAGCCATAGTAACAGGCGGTAGTTTTGGAATTGGAAGAGCCGCCGCCATCGCATTTGCGGAAAAAGGCGCGAAAGTGGTCATTGCAGATTGGGTGGAAGACAATGAAACCCTTAATGCGATTAAATCAGCGGGTGGCGATGCCATCTTTATCAAGTGCGATGTATCCAGTGATGAAAGTGTAAGAGCAATGGTGGACAAAACTATTGCCCAATACGGAAGACTGGATTATGCGTTCAACAATGCCGGAGTGGAAGGGCTTTCAGCGCCCACGCATGAATGCACGAATGAGAATTGGGATAAAACGATTGCTGTAAACCTGAAGGGGGTTTGGCTTTGTATGAAATATGAAATTCCTCACATGATAAAACAGGGTAAAGGCGCTATTGTAAACAATGCATCCATAGCAGGATTGGTGGGTTTTGTAAATATACCGGCGTATGTAGCATCAAAGCACGGAATTCTTGGCCTAACCAAAAACGCAGCGCTTGAATACGCCAAATCCGGCATCCGGGTCAATGCCGTTTGTCCGGGCGTCATCAAAACCGCGATGATTGACCGCTTCACCGGAAAAGATAAAGTAGTAGAGAAGCAATTTGAAAGCATGGAACCGGTAGGGAGAATGGGCCAACCCGAAGAAGTGGCGGAGGCAGTTATCTGGCTTTGTTCCGATGCCGCATCTTTCGTTACCGCTCATCCAATGGCTGTTGATGGCGGCTGGGTAGCGCAGTAATTAATAGGTATTGATAAAGTTGGGTTAAGCAATATTTATGTAAATGTTGAAAATATATGGGATTCATTGTAGAAACACTTGAGCTCACCAAACAATTCGGTCGTTTCGTGGCGTTGGATCATCTGAATATATCGCTGGAAGAAGGCGGAATATTTGCATTGCTTGGTCCCAACGGAGCGGGAAAAACAACCGCCATTAAATTGCTGACCACCTTACTGGTGCCTACTTCAGGCGATGCGCTTATAGATGGAATCAGCATTGTAAAACATCCTTTTAAAGTACGAAGATTGATTGGCTACGTGCCGCAGATGATTTCGGTTGATGGCACACTTACGGGTTATGAAAACCTGTTGCTTTTCGCAAAATTATATGACATCCCATCCAAAGAAGCCAAACGCCGTGTATTGGAGTCGTTGGAATTTATGAACCTTACCGACCATGCCCGCAAAGCGGTAAAAACCTATTCGGGCGGAATGATAAGAAGATTAGAGATTGCGCAATCCATGTTGCACCGGCCTAAAGTTTTGTTTCTTGATGAACCTACAACAGGACTAGACCCGATAGGCGTGAAAGCTGTATGGCAGCATATACTGGAGCTTAAACAACAATTCAGCACCACTATTTTATTGACCACTCATGTGATGGAAGAGGCCGACAAGTTAGCCGATCACGTGGCTTTTTTATCAAGGGGAAAGCTCGCGGCCATAGGTACACCAAAGGAATTGAAAAGCTCATTGAAAAAAGAAAATGTGACTATGGAAGATGTTTTCATTCAATATGCCCAGGAATCAGCAGAGAATGAAAGAGATTTTCATGAAGCTGCAAGAGAACGCAAAACAACTTCCCGCCTGGGATAAGAAGCTAATAGCTATCGGCATCAGATAACAGCCAATAAAATGATACGATTTTTAAAGAAAACATTTGTTATAACCGAACTGGAAGTCCGGAAGATCTTTCACGACCCCACAGAGATTTTTACAAGAGCGGTGCAGCCGGCCTTGTGGTTGCTCATATTTGGACAGGTATTCCAACGGATGCATCCCATGAGTGGGAATATGCGGTATATTGATTTCATGACACCGGGCATCCTGGCCCAAAGTGTATTATTCATTGCCATTTTTTATGGCATCGGTATTATTTGGGAAAGAGACCTGGGACTTACACATAAATTTCTCGTTACGCCCACGCCACGGGCCGCGCTGGTGCTGGGGAAAGCTTTGTCCGCCGGACTACGTTCCGTCCCGGTCATGATTATTATTTATCTATTGGCTTTTTTATTGAATGTAAAATTAAACTGGAGTCCATTATCCATATTTACCGTATTGCTGATAGTCATATTGGGTTCGGTCCTGTTTTCTACATTTTCGCTTATCATAGCTTGCCTAGTCAAAACCCGGGAAAGATTTATGGGAATAGGACAGCTATTGACGATGCCTTTATTTTTTGCCAGCAATGCCATATACCCGATTGATGTAATGCCACATTGGCTGCAAGTGCTTTCCCGCCTGAACCCGCTAACCTATATGGTGAATGCGCTTCGCATTTGTATGCTGAATACAGAGCCGCCGGTAAATCTGGTTTATAATATCGGAATTTTGATAGTCGTGTCGGCAGTGATGATTATGATTGGCGGAGTTTTGTATAAAAGGGTGATTGTCTGATAACTGCTATTGCGATTTTTTTGGATATTTTTTTTGTTGCCTTATGTTATGGATTATTCTATTAATCATAATATTTTCCCCTGCGTGGAGATAGTATTTTATTAAAAACAGGCATCTGGTTGAATTGAACAGGAATATTTTTTCTTACTAAAAAATAAAAAAACAAATATGGGCACAAAAGAATTCTTCACGACTACAGGAGAAAATTTACTTAATAAGGTAAAAGAATTAATTAATGAAGGGAATGTGAGAAGGATAACCATTACTGAAAAATCAGGAAAGGAATTAATGAGTTTTCCATTGACGATTGGTGTCGTTGGCGCTGTGCTGGCTCCGGTTCTTGCCGCCATTAGCGCTTTAGCGGCTTTAATCGGCGAATGTTCTATCACAGTAGAAAGAGAAGATGATGAATCAGTAAAGGAATAGCGAATAAGATTTTTTATGGCTCTTTTGTACAGGTCAAAACTGAAATTATCTCAACAACCACCTTCTAAGAAGGTGGTTGTTGAGATTTATTTTTCAATTTCTACCGTGATTTCTACTTTTCATTTTTCAATTTTTTCCTGAACATAATAGCAAGTAGCAACATTGATAATGGCGCTGTAATAGCCCAGGGAAAACCAAGAAGCAATAAATTATAAGAATAGACAGGATAGAAATAAACAATACTAATTAAAGGCGTTACAGAGGCATTTGCAATGAACGATATTCTAACCCATTTTTGGAAACCTTTCTTCTCAAATGCAGGTATGGCTACAAAAGTTGCCACTCCCATAAAAATATATCCCAATGCATCAAAATTCCAAAACATGGAATGTGGTGTTTGTTGAAGTATGCGAACTTCATTTAAAGCCCCCTTGAGTGCATTGGGAATAACGGTTGCCAACTGCACCACATAATTGGCTGTAACAAAAACAGCATAAAGAATAGTAAATATTAATGCCGCGTGGCTCCAAAACTTTTTGCTAACTGGTGTTATGTAATGCAGAGCAAGCATTTCAAGAATAAAAGGAGTGACAATGCAAAGAGATGTTCCGTAAATGAGCCGTTCATCGGTTGGGAAAGTAAAGATATCATAGATCTGTAATAGCTGTACGATAACGTATGCTACTGTGGCTGTAAATGCTAAAACACCTGACCAAAACCCAATTTTATATATTGTTGTATTCATGGCTGTCTATTTTTTTATTCCTTTTAGGAAGTTGCCCTGTAAGAAAAGGATTAAAATAGCAATAGTTGCCGTAACCGGTTGCATCCAGGATACATAGCCGATAATGCTTACCTGAACAGCAAGCCATGCGAGGATAACCACTACACAAAAAAAAGTGATTTTTCGTGCAAGTTCACTTTGCCTGAATACAGCAATGGCAGCAACCAGCGCCAAACTCCCTATAACTGCAAAAAGAAAAAGGCCCGGAATAAAATAGTTGCGAAATGGACTGCCGGCCAGCCATTGTACCGGTACGCCTTCGGCCCCTGTCATTCCGTAATAGCCGCCTGCAAACGCATTCAAGGCAACAAGCAAGAGTAATATTCCCAAAGTATAACGAATATTTTTTTTAGAAGTTTCAGGCATTTATTTCTGAATTATATTTTAATTTAAAATCAAAATGACTATGATAATTCTATTTCGCAAGAAACACAGTTTAAGTCAACTACAGTTTTAACCTGGACAATTTAAATATCTCTATGTAAAGCATCGTAGCTAATCGCTGATAAAACTGACAAAACTATACGGCAAATTTATCTTTAATTCGATGGCCTGTAAATGACCACCTTCATATAAAACAATGACACCCGTCATTCTATGCCATCTGTTTATCCTTCAATTTTACCTATGTTATGGATTTTTCTATTACTCATAATATTATTGCTGGTCTGGATATTATTATCACCATTAGTATTTGAAATTGATACAAGAGTTCCGGTAATAATGATACAATGGAAAAGCATTGGGAATGCAACGTTATTCTATGAAGATGAAGTATGGTGGCTGAAAATCCGGGTCTTGTTCTTTTCTAAAAAATGGAATCTAGTGCAAATGATTTTTGCAGATAGCAAAAAAAGAAAAAAGAAAAATCTAAGTCGCGAAAAAAAAGACAAAGGAAAGTCAATGCCGGTTTTAAAGCTCTTTAAAATATTTAAAACGTTTTAAATAATTCATTGGGAAATAGCCTTTAGTTCAGGCGACAATACAAGAAATGCCTGGTTGTATTGGCTGAATTTTTTCCCCTTAACAAGAAAGCATGTTCATATCAATTTTTTTGATGAAAACTACCTGGCATTGGTTATCCGAAATAAGGTATGGCGGATGGCTTATGCCTTTATAAAATAAATTATTCATTCATTTTTAAAATCAATTTTATGGCAATTAATTTAGAAGAACCAGTAAAACAGCTTACTGATTTTATGAAAACAGAAGCAAAGACCGACACAGTAATAGGCCCCGCATTTCAATTGGGTGAATTTATTTGTGTGCCTGTAATTAAATTCGGTATGGGCCTTGGCTATGGCGGAGGTGAAGGACATGGAGATGCACCCAATAAAGGCAAGGGAGAAGGTACAGGCACTGGTGCGGGAGGTGGTGTAGGTATAGTGCCGATTGGATTCCTGGTTACACGCCAGGACCAGATTTCTTTTATCCCTACACATACCAATAAAGGCCTTGGCGCTGCATTTGAAAAAGTCCCCGACCTGATTGAAAAATTTATGGAAAAGAAAAGGCAGAAGAAAGAGGAAACGGTTTCTTGAAAAACAGGTGAAGAAAAAATTCCAAGTCAGCAAACGGACAAATAATGAGTTTTTTTTATTGAACAGTATGAATAATCAAAAAAAAACACGCAAATTTTTCATTCTTTTTTGTTCTGCGGGAAAAGCCATTTTGTAGTTTTTGATTCTTTTGGAATTGTGATTTCATAAACAAGTGAAGAAAAAAAAATCCGCACCAGCAAACGAAGAAATAGTGAGATTTTTCCTTTGTATGGTTCTTCGTCATTATGTATGGAAAATAAGCTAATAAGGTTGAATTAGTGATTTTATTATTCCAGGTTACTAAGGTAATAAAATAGGGTTGCTCAGCATCTTTTCTGAAGCCGGCTTCATTTAGGCCTTATTAACCTTAGTAACATCAAACGCATTATTAGAATCAAACCTTATTCCCTTATGTTCTTTAGTTTCTACTAATTTTAACGATGAGCCCTTTTTAGTGAACAGAAAATCCTGCTTCTTCTTTTAATAAAACCAAAGGCTAAAAATATACTAATGAAAAAATATTTGATATTGTATTATTCAAAAACCGGCAACAGCCAATTTATTGCTGAAAAATTGTCTAAAGAATTAGGATTTAATTCGAAAAAAATAATCCCTGTAATGGATAGCCTGGCGGTATTGTTTTTACTATCGTTAATGAAAATTGGCATCCCAACAAATATTTCAAAAAAAGAAATCGAAGGCTATGACGAGGTGATAATTTTAGGCCCTGTTTGGGGTGGACTTTTAATTTCGCCTTTAAGAAACACGCTAAAAAAATGTATTAAGGCCTCAAAAAATATTCACTTTGCGGTTACTTGCGAAACTAAGGATGACGACAAGGATAAAAAATATGGTTATGCAAAAGTATTGAGGAAGGCCAAAGGTTTGGGAGGTAAATTCGTTAGAACAATGGAAGCTTTTTCTACTGCTCTTGTAAATACAGATAACAAAGCCTGGAGCCCAAAATTATCTGAAAAGATAAAAATAACGGAAGAGAATTTCAATGGGGCATTAAAATCAAGATTAAGCGATTTTGCAATACAAATAAAGTCATTTTAGAAAAATCAAACCTCGCCGTAAAATCGTTTTTTTAATTTTAATAATAAGCAGATAGCTTTTTTCCTAGTTGTATTTTCGTGAAAGATTATTTTAGTTTCCTGTAAATAAACCGCTTCACTAGTTCCGCGCTAAAAAGATACACAATTACCAATACCACAATATAAATAACAATCTCAACCGGCAATACTTCAAAACCAATCCTTTCAGCAAAAGGAAGATACGGTAGCAGCCAGCCAATACTAAGGCAAACGGCCACGCTGAGAACCAATTTTCCCGAAGGCCTGCTTTTATAAAAAGGAATATGCTGGGTACGGATAATAAATACCACCAAAATCTGTGTGGCAAGCGATTCCAGAAACCATCCTGTTCTGAATTGTGCTTCATTTACCGCAAAAACTTTGTACAAAAGCCAGAAAGTAATCATGTCAAAAACGGAACTGGTAATGCCATAGATAAACATGTAGCGATAGATTATTTTCAGGTTCCATCGTTGAGGGCGATTGGTATAAGTTTCGTCCACATTATCGGATGGAATGGTAACTTGCGAAGTGTCGTATAAAAAATTATTGATTAAAATCTGCACCGGAAGCATGGGCAAAAAAGGCAAAAATAAGGTTGCAGCAGCGACCGAAAACATGTTGCCAAAATTGGAACTAAGCCCCATCAGGATATACTTCATCGTATTGCCAAAAGTTTTCCTTCCTTCCAAAATTCCTTCTTTCAGCACCAGCAAACTTTTTTCTGTAAGAATAATATCAGCGGATTCTTTGGCTACATCCGTTGCGCTATTTACGGAAATACCAATGTCGGCAGCCTTCAATGAAGGCGCGTCATTAATGCCATCGCCCATATAACCTACAGCATGGTGGTGTGCTTTGAGCGCATTAATAATCCGGTTCTTTTGGTCTGGCGAAAAGCGGGTGAATATCGTAGTATTCAACACTCTTTTTCTGAGCGCGTCATCAGTGAGCGTATCCATTTCATATCCCTGCATCATGCCTTTTATCGGCAGGTTGATTTCCCTGCAGATTTTTTCGGTTACAAGGTGATTATCGCCTGTAATAATTTTTACTTCCACGCCAATATCGGCAAGTGCTTTAATTACTTCACTCGCATCTTCTTTGGGCGGGTCAAGGAATGCTACAAAACCCTCAAATGAAAGCAAAGCTTCATCATGCTTTGAAAATTGCTGCTGCCCGGTAACATTTTTCACGGCGATGGCCAGCACGCGAAAACCGTCAGAGCTCAGTGATTCATATTGTTTTACCGCCGCTGCGATAAAATCTTTATCCTGAACACATACCTTCAATATTTCTTCGGGCGCGCCTTTGCAAATGAGCGTCACTTCTTTATTCTGCTCAGCCACTACGCTCATGCGTTTACGATAAAAATCAAAAGGAATTTCATCCGTTTTGTGCCAGGAAGAAATGTCTAACTTTTGAAACATAAGAATGGCATCATCCAGCGGATTTTTTATGCCGGTTTGGAACGAACTATTGAGGTAAGCCAATTCAAAAACACGGTCTGAATGATTGCCCGAAACATCCACACATCTTATCAGTTTTATTTTATCCTCTGTTAAGGTTCCCGTTTTATCGGTACACAAAACTTCCATACTGCCGAAATTGGGAATGGCGGATAAATGTTTTACAATTACCCCTTTTTTCGCCATTTGCAAAGAACCTTTCGACATGGTAAGCGACATAATCATCGGAAGCAATTCGGGCGTAAGGCCCACAGCAATTGCGATTGCGAACATGAAAGATTCCAATATATTTTCTTTCATCAGCGCATTGATAAAGAAAATAAACAACACCAGCGCAATGGTTACTTTCATAATCAGGTAGCCAAACTCGCGCATGCCATGGCTAAAATCAGTTTCTACTTCACGCCCGATTAATTTTTCGGCTATTTTTCCAAACTCAGTACCGGCGCCGGTTTTAACCACTGCCGCTTTCGCCGTGCCGCTGATAACACTGGAACCCATAAATGCCATATTATCCATTGTACTCAAATCGTTGGTGGCGCCGGCAATGGCATCAGCGTGTTTTTCGCCTGGAAAAGATTCGCCGGTAAGGGATGATTGATTGATAAAAAAATCTTTCGCCATCAGAATCCGCACATCAGCCGGAACAATTTTACCCGCATTTAATAATACCATGTCACCGGGACATAAATCCTGCGGTAAAATATCTTCTTCTGCCCCATTGCGAATAACGGTGGCTTTGCTTTTTACAGTTTGCTTTAATTTTTCCGCGGCATTTCTTGCGTCTCTTTCCTGGAAAAAATCAGTTAGTACACTCGCTATCACAATCAGGATGATAATGGAGGCATTGATGTTTTCTGAAATAGAAAATGAAATGCCCGCGGCAATTAATAAAAGGATGACCAAAGGACTTTTAAAATGTTGCAGCAAATTTTGCCACCAAGCTTCTTTTTTATGAGAAGGAATCATGTTGGGACCATTTTCTTTAAGTCGTTTGCCGGCTTCTGTTGAGGTAAGGCCGGCATCCATATCCGTTTGCAGCGTGGATAAAACCTGTTCTTTTGTTTGCGAAGCAATTGTTTTCAAATCATAATTCATGTAAGGAAACATTTCAGGTTTACCGGGTGAGATTAATTTTTAATAAAATAAAAATTTCGCTGAAAATGAATCCAAAATTATTCCAAATGCCGGAAAAAAAGCTGACAGAAGTCATTGCTGAATTTGATACTTATCATAGATGCAATGGTGATGATTGAATTTATTTGCAGGTAATTCATAGTGTTTCCTAAATCTTCAATAAAAGTTTTTGATTACTATTCGCAAGGTCATTTTATACATACTCTTTTTATTTTAAAAAATAAGTATCAGCCCTTTTAATGACTATAATCATTGCAGCCGTTATATTCTATCGCTAATTTTGGTCTAACAAATTTGAATGAAATGAAAGCATTAAATCATGATATCAGGCGGTTAAAAATGGAAAAAGAATTTGCATGGTTAATGGCTATTGCATTGATGGTAGTGAGTTTGCCATTTCTTAAAAATGCGGTTGTTTTCATTCTTGTAAAATTATATGAACCACTCATTCAACATGTTATTTGGAAAATAGAGCAACTATTCATCCACGCTTAAAATCATTTTATGAAAAAAGAAGAAATAGATGAATTTATCGAAGACAGGTTTAAAAAAATTGACAAGCATTTCCATAAAGCTATTGCCAATTTTAAAACGGAAGATATTCTTGAATTCAGAAGCGAAATAAAAAAACTTAAAGTTTTCCTTCATTTACTCAATATGGAATCCGGTGATGGATTTTTGTATAGAATAACCAAACGGATGAAAACGATATATGGTTATTTCGGCGTCATCCAAAATCTGCAACTACAATTAAAAAAGATAAATGAATATGTGAAAAAATCTTCCGGTAATCTGCCCGTTCATTATATAAATATGTTAGAAAAGGAATTAGAATTCTGGAAAAAAATCAGTAAAGATTTTATAGTTGCTGACTATGATTTTTTTAATGATAAAAAAGAAATCACCAACACATTTCCGGATAAGCTCACCAAAAAGTCTATCCATAAATTTATTCATTATACGCTTTATGAGCTGCAGGTAACTTCTGACCATTTAGACGACTACAGTTTGGATAACACCCGAAAATTCATGGAAGATATTTATTATAATTACGCGTTTATAAAGCCTTTTATTACTGAGCAGCAAACCAACTTGTTTGATGAAAAAGAAGTGGGTGCATGCCTGGAAATATTCAATAATTTTCGGGATAAATGTATGGCCATTGTTCATTTGCAAACCTATGGCGCAAATGAATTGGATGAATCTGAAAAGAAATTATTAAAAGAAATGGAAAATGACTTGCTGCATGAAAAGAAAGAACTGAAAAACCTGTTATCCGCTAAACTGGATTCCATGCACATTAAGGCCAATAATTTAAACGAATTTACTTTTGAAGATTCTTTAACTGAATAATTATTCTTCAAAAAAATCGTTAAAAAAATCAGCGCCATGACGGATATCATCACCATCACTTTTAATCCGTGTATTGATAAAAGCACGTCCATAAGCACGCTCAAACCTGAAAAGAAACTCAGGTGTACCGCGCCGGTTTTTGAGTCTGGTGGCGGCGGAATCAATGTGGCAAGAGCTATCAAAAAAATCGGCGGTGACGCGCTCACTATTTATCCATCCGGCGGCTATTCAGGGAAATTTTTGAATCTTCTTTTAAAAGAAGAAAATCTTTTGGTACTCACTTTTGAAACAAAACACCAAACGAGGGAAAATATGATTGTACTGGATAAGGCTACGAATCTTCAATACAGGTTTGACATGCCCGGCCCGCAATTATTTGAAAATGAATGGCAGCAATGTTTACAAATGATAGAAGAGAATGATTCTAAATTTATTGTCGCCAGTGGAAGCCTGCCCCCCGGTGTTCCTCTTGATATTTTTGCAAGAATCTCTGTAATCGCCAAAAAAGGAAACAGGAAACTGATTGTTGACAGCACGGAAGAAGCGCTGCAACCCGCATTGGAAGAAGGCGTTTACATGATAAAGCCCAACATAGGCGAGCTGAGCGGATTGGTAGGAAAGGGAGAATTGCAATCTGATGAAATAGAACCCGCGGCCAGGGATTTAATCAACAAAGGAAAGTGCGAAATAGTAGTGGTGTCGCTGGGCGCTTCGGGCGCCATGCTGGTTTCAAGAGAACAGGTATTTAAAATTTCTGCGCCTACAGTAAAAATAAAGAGTACTGTTGGCGCCGGCGACAGCATGGTTGCAGGAATCGTTTTTTCTATTTCAAAGGAAAAAAGTTTGCAGGAAGCCATTCAATACGGCGTGGCCTGTGGCACCGCCGCGACTTTAAATAATGGTACCGGATTATGTAGGAATGAGGATGTGGAAAGGTTGTTTAAGTTGATAGCTGATGTTTTTTTAGCAGACAACACAAATTAAATGAAACTTTATGCTGGAAAATGAAATTTACAACTGGCTGAATAGTTATAGCATCCACACACCGCAATACAAAATTTTTAATATTGATGAAGAACCGGATGTGGATTTTTATCCGGTTGCTTTAAAAATACTTTCTGAAAAAGTGGTGCATAAAACAGATGCAGGCGCTGTAATTATAAATATTGAAAACAAGGAGGCGTTAAGGAAAGCAAAACACCTTATTGAGTACAATCTCACAAAAAAAAATACTCATCTTGATGGACAGGATAAATTTATAGTGAGCAAAATGTATGCAGGTATTGAGTTGTTTTTTGGAATAGTAAATGACGCTGTTTTTGGAAAAGTGATTGTGTTTGGCGCAGGTGGAATTTTTACTGAAATTTTCAGAGACGTATGTTTTATTGACAGCGAAGCCGGTGATGATGAAATCATAAAAGCCATTGCACAAACCAAAATATCAATACTTTTTACAAAAGGATTCCGGGGCAAAAAATATGATATTCAGCTTGTAGTTGGCCTGGTAAAAAAACTTCAGCAGTTGGATGTGCAGGAAATGGACCTCAATCCTGTAATGCTTACCGAAGATGCCTTGACGGTTGTTGATGCACGTTTGCTTCCATCCAAAATGCCAGTCAGTTCAAAACAAATAAAATATTTACCCGAATTATTTTCTCCCGAACAAGTGGCAATTATTGGTGTTAGTGAACATGAAGAAAAGATTGGTTATGCGCTTGCAAAAAATACTGCTGATAATGAAAATGTTTATTATGTAAATCCGCATTTAAAGAAGTTATTTAATAAAAGAGTTTACAATACAATTGACGAACTTCCTTTGGTTGACACCGCAGTTATCGCAATTTCCGTTAAAGCTATTAAAGAAACCATTCAGCAACTGGTCATAAAAAAAGTGAAGAATATCATCATCATTACTGCCGGTTTTAAAGAAGCGGGAAGAGACGAAACTTTTTTAAAAGAACTTGCTGAAACAAATCATATCAATATTGTTGGGCCAAACTGTATCGGCATTTATACGAATGGATTCAATCTCACCTTTGGCACGCATGATATTATAAAGGGCACCACCAATTTACTTTCACAATCAGGGGCGATTGTGGCCGAGCTGATGGACAAAGCTGCGTTAAAACAAATCGGTTTTGAAAATATAATTTCGGTTGGCAATATGGTTGATGTTGATTTTGCGGATATCATCAGTTCTTACCAGGGCAACAACCCGGTTAATTTATACGTCGAGGGGATTTCGAATGGCAAAAATTTACTGAGGACTATCAGGAAAAGCGCATTAAAAATCAGGATATTCAAGGCAGGCAGAACAGAAGCTGCAAGGAAAGCCGCTTTTTCTCATACAGGTAATATGGCGGGTAATTATGAAATGTTTGTTGGCCTACTGAAAGCCGCAGGCGCTCAAATGCTGAACGATGTAAACGGACTTTTATATCCTTACGATTTGAAAAAAATCTTAATTATTACCAATGCGGGCGGCGCGGGAACCGTTATGAGCGATTTAATCAGTAATAAGCTGTATACATTAAACGAAAATGAAATTGATAAACTGAGTGAAATATTGCCATCACATTGGTCAAAAAATAATCCTGTTGATATTATTGGCGATGCATCGGATGAGAGATATTTTAAAACAATAAAAGTTGCAGATGATTTTAATGCAGATGCGATATATGTGATTATCACGCCGCAATTCATGACCAATCCTGAAGCTATCTGTAAGCTGTTTATGGAACAGCACTTCAAGACAAAAATATTTCCAATATTACTTGGCGGCGAAATAATGCAGCCGGCTAAAACATACCTGCAGAAACACAGTGTTATCTTCTTTGAAGAGCTTACAGAAGCTGTTTCTTTTTTGTAGTCATTATTAATTTAAAGTGACCGGTTTCAGCGAATCATTTAAGATGCGGTAAAATAAAAAAGGGCCGGATAAAAATCCACCCTTTGTTTAAATCCAATATCCTATGAAAAACCGATGTAAAAATAATTGCTGATTCTTTGATAAAAAATGTTCTTAGCTACCACTTTCGCTGATTGACATCAGTATTAAACCGAAATATGACAAAAACGAACATTCACTTTATGAAATTAATCTTCTGCTTGTTTCGATATAACATTTATAGCTAAAAATATGATGTAACTATGCATACGTTATGATTACAATCATATTGACAATAAATCTTCCCGATTATCTTGCATTAAAGTGATTTTATTTTTGAAATAAATTGTAGTACGATAAATAAATTTCCAATTGCTGACAATGTTGTAAATTCATCATTGCATTTTAAAAAGCTTTATCAGTAAAATTCAGAACTCAAAAAATGCCGCACAACATCTCAAACAACACTGAAAGCTTAAATCATTTTGAAGCTTTTTTTGAGTATGCTACTATGGGCATTCTGGTTGCTGATGGCAATGGCCAAATCGTCGCCATCAACCCGTTTGCACAAAAGGAATTTGGGTATGCAGAAGAAGAGTTAGTGGGGGAAAAGATAGAGATATTAATTCCTCAAAGATTCCATCACAAGCACATTCATCAAAGAGAAAAATATGCTGAAAATCGGCAAACCCGGCCGATGGGGCTGGGAATGGATTTGTTTGGCATAAGAAAGGATGGCATCGAATTTCCCGTAGAGGTAAGCCTCGGCCATTATGAAAGCGATGGCAGTAAATATATTGTAGCCTTTATTACCAATATTTCTGTTCGCAAAGCTGCAGAGGCTGAAATTATAAAATTAAATATCGAGCTGGAAAATACGGTAACGCACCGCACAAAGGATTTGGAGGAAGCCATGCAGCTATTGAGAAAAACAAATGAAAGGCTTGAAAATGTTTTGTCTTTTCAAAAAACATTATTGGATACTGCGGGCGCCATGATTATAGCCACTGATGAAAATGGTATTATCAAACTCTTTAACCCCGAAGCTGCCCTCAAGCTTGGATACAGCCAATCAGAGATTCTTAATAAAGAAACCCCTGTATTATTCCATGATAAAAAAGACATAGACAGGAAACGAAAGGAATTGCTGAAGTTGTTTGGCATCAACCTGAAAAACAGTTTTGATGTATTGGTAGAACAAGCAAGACGCAATATCCATGAAGAAGAACAATACATTTATGTAGGAAAGGCCGGTGTGTCATTTCCTGTGTCATTAACCATTACGGCGCTAAGGGGTGTCGAAGGAAATATTACCGGGTATGTGGATATCGCCATTGATATATCTGAGAGGATAAAGGCCGAAAAAGAATTAAAAAATGTAAAACAGTTATTTCTTCAACTATTGCATAACTATCCCGATGGGGCAATCAGTATTATTGACAAAAACTACTATTTCGTTTATACAGGTGGTGAACTGCATAAGCGGCTTCATTCAAATATCGGACAATTGATAGGCAAAGAAATGTATCCGAAATTTCCGGAACCTTTGCGCCAGATTATTTTTGTAATGCTGAAAAATGTATTCCAGGACAAGGTGTTTATTTCCGATTTCGAACTTCCTTACCCTATTCTGGGCCGTACTTATATAATGGACGCTTTTCCGTTGATGGAAGAAGACGGCTCGGTGAATAATATCGGCGTTATTATTAAAAATATTTCCAAATTAAAAAAAGCGGAAGAAGATTTGCGCGAAGCGCTTAAAATAGAAAAAAATTTAGGTGAATTAAAATCCCGCTTTGTGTCTATGGCCTCGCATGAATTTCGCACGCCGCTCAGCACGGTACTTTCATCAGTGTACCTGATAGAAAAATATGCCTCTGGCGAAGAGCAGCCAAAGCGCGAAAAGCACCTGCAGCGCATTGTTTCATCGGTAAATATGCTTACCGATATTTTAAATGATTTTCTTAGTATGGGTAAAATGGAAGAAGGAAAATTGCAGGCAAAATTTTCAGAATTTAGTATAGAAGAAATGATTCATGCTACCCTGGAAGAAATTAAAAATAATTTAAAAAAAGACCAGCAAATTAATTACCATCATGAAGGGAACCCCAATGTCTTTTTAGATAATTCATTGCTAAAGCATATCGTTATGAATTTGGTTTCCAACGCGAGCAAATTTTCTTCTGATACATCCGCGATAGATATAAAAACCACCAATCAAAATGAACAGATTATATTATCTGTAAAAGACAATGGAATAGGCATTTCACAGGAAGACCAACAACACTTAACGGAACGTTTTTTTCGGGGAACGAATGCCGGAAATATACAGGGCACAGGGCTTGGATTGCATATTATTTCCAAATACGCTGAATTGATGCATGGAAAAATGCAATGCAAAAGCGAACTTGAAAAGGGTACTGAATTTGTAGTAACATTTAACGCCAAAAAAATATGATCATGAAAAAAATACTTTTGATAGAAGACAATGACGATGTGCGTGAAAATACCGCGGAAATACTCGAATTGTCCAACTATAAAGTGATACTAGCAGAAAATGGTAAAATTGGGATTGAAAAAGCTCTTGAACACTCGCCGGATTTGATTATTTGCGATATTATGATGCCTGTACTGGATGGCTACGGCGTGCTTCATGCCGTTCATAAAAATGATGCAATAAAAAATACACCTTTCATTTTCCTCACCGCCAAAACCGAACGGGGCGATTTCAGAAAAGGAATGGAACTGGGCGCCGATGATTATATCACCAAACCCTTTACCGGCACAGAGTTGTTAAATGCGGTTGACAGCCGGTTGAAAAAAGTGGAATTATTGAAACAGGAATTATCACCCGATATTGAAGGCCTGCAATATTTAATGCAAACCTCTATTGGTAAAGACTATTTGAAACTGCTTGCCGAAGACCGGAATATTAACCGATATAAGAAAAAAGAAATTATTTATTCAGAAGGAAATCATCCCAACCGGCTTTATTATGTTTTAAAAGGAAAAGTAAAAACTTACAAGAGCAATGATAATGGCAAGGAACTGGTTACAGAACTTCTTTCCACTGGCGATTTTTTTGGGTATGTCGCGATGCTGGAAGGCGTTGTTTATAAAGATTCTGCCGCTGCATTGGAAGAAACAGAACTGGCTGTAATTCCGCGGGAAGATTTTGACGGATTGATTAATAATAATAAAGAAGTGGCTCAAAAATTTATCCGGCTGCTTGCAAAAAATATTTCTGAAAGAGAAAATCAATTGGTAAATATTGCTTACAATTCATTGCGCAAAAAAGTGGCTGACGCGCTCTTAATGCTGCATAAAAAATACCACCAAACTGCGGAAGGTGGTGATGCCATGCTTATAAGCCGCGGAAGCCTTGCTACTATTGCCGGCACAGCCAAAGAATCGCTTATAAGAACCCTCAGTGATTTTAGAAATGAAAATCTTATTGATATAAAAAATGATGGAAGCATTCTTATTCTTAACCTGAAAAAATTGGAATTTTTGCTGAATTGACTACCTGGTAAATAAAACGCTGATTCAATTAGCATTTTTGAAGTTGAAATCAGACATCTTTGATTAGAATCATCATTATCCGTAACGATAATCATCAAGTGTCAGGCAACGCCATAGTAATTTTAGAAAAGCATAAATTATGAAAAGGATATTACTGGCAATTGATGCTACAAATCCGGATAAAAATTCGTTGGATTTTGCATGCTTCCTCGGAAGATTGACCAAATCAAAAGTAACCGGCGTGTTTCTTGAAAATTTGATAGCAGATGAAAAGCCTCTCTTAAAGGGAATGCAGGGCTCAGCTTATGTAGATTGGGGGATAGATAAAAATTCGGATGAATATAAAGCTAAAATGGAGTTGATAAAAAAGAATATTGCCTTATTCGGGGAGGGCTGTATCAACCGGGAAGTAAATTATCAACTACACCGAACCGGTGGAGAGCCTGCCACTCAGCTAATAGAAGAAACCAGGTTTGCGGACATATTGGTGGTAGATGCTGAAACTTCATTCAACAAACACTTCGAAGGGTCGCCAACCGAATTTGTAAAAGATGTGCTTAAGAAAGCCGAATGCCCTGTAATTATTGCCCCTGAAAGATTTGAAGCGATAGTTGAAATTGCGTTTACCTATACTAACTCAGCATCTTCAGTTTTCGCCATCAAACAATTCACCTATCTGTTTCCTGAGCTAAAAGATAAAAGAGTACGCCTAATACATGTAAATAAAGAAGGCAAATGGCGGGTGGAAGAAAAGGATAAATTAATGGAATGGCTTCAAAATTATTATACTGATATTCATTTTGAGGCTCTTGAAGGTGAACCGGAAACATCATTGTTCGGAACTTTTCTTAACAGCAAAAACACATTCATAGTTATGGGCGCTTATGGAAGAAATTCCTTGTCGCAGTTCCTTAAACGCAGTCGTGCTGATTTATTGATGAATGCCATAACGCAACCAATTTTTATAGCTCACGTTTAAAGAAAGGAAGGGATCTGAGAAAGTAGCACTTGATAATTTTTTATACATTTTACAACCTTAAACGATGCTATTATCACTTAGTAAATCAATGGAAAATAATAAAGTAGCTGGCAAGGCAACTATTGTACTTGCCGGTGACATTGGCGCCACCAAAACCAATCTTACTTTTTTTAAAATAGAGGGAGGCCACTTAGCTTTACTGCATGAGGCGCAGTTTAAATCCAATGATTATAAAAATATTGTTGAACTGACTAATGCGTTTACAAAGGATATTCTTTTACTTCCGGATTCAATTTGTTTCGGTGTAGCAGGCCCTGTATTGAATGGCCATGCAAAGCTTTCCAACTTAGATTGGGAAATAGACAGTGATGAATTATCCGATCACTTCAAAATAAAGAATGTTCACCTTATCAATGATTTGGAAGCTACGGCGTATGGATTAGCGATGCTGAATGAAACAGATGTTGCAATAATTCATAAAGGTGATGATGCCGGTTATGGTAATGCAGCAGTAATAGCACCCGGAACTGGTTTGGGCGAAGCAGGCCTCTTTTGGGATGGTAATTATTATCATCCATTTGCAACGGAAGGTGGGCATAGTGATTTTGCCCCACGCAATGAATTTGATTTTGAATTATTTACTTTCCTTCAAAAAAAATTTGATCACGTAAGTTGGGAACATTTGGTTTGCGGCCCGGGTATCGTAAATATTTATCAATTTCTCCGGGAGGAAAAGAAAAGGGAAGAACCCGGATGGCTGAAAGAAGAGATTATGAAAGAAGATGCAGCGGCAGTGATTAGCCGTCGTGTACTTCAAAGTGAAATTTGTAAAGAAACGATGCAGCTTTTTATTCGTTTCCTGGCATATGAATCGGCAAATCTTGTTTTAAAATTAAAAGCAACCGGCGGCTTATTTATAGGCGGTGGTATTGCACCGCAAATTGTTTCCTTATTAGAAAACAATGCTTTCCATGCTTCATTTTGCCAAAGCGGGCGATTGAATTATTTGTTGGAAAAGGTTCCGGTAAAAATTATTTTGAATGCTAAAACTGCATTGTTAGGAGCAGCGTTCTATGGAGCAAAAAATTAACAGGGATGAACAAATAACAGACATACCTTATTTATTGCAAACAGCTGAACTTGCAGCCCGGGAGGCAGGAAAAAAAATTATGGGGATATATCATACCGGCAACTTCCAGCCATATCTAAAATCTGGTGGATCTCCAATCACAATAGCCGACAAAAGTGCGCATAAGATCATTATGCAGCATCTTAACCAAACAAAGTTGCCAGTTCTGTCTGAGGAAGGAATAGATATTGATTTTAGTGAAAGAAAGAATTGGGAATATTTTTGGATGATAGATCCTCTCGATGGAACTAAGGAGTTTATACAAAAAAATGGCCAGTTCACAATCAACATCGCTTTAGTAAAAGAGAATGTTCCTTTGGCCGGTGTAATTTATGGGCCCTGCAGCGACACCTTGTATTATGGTTCAAAAGAAACTGGTGTTTACAAAAATAAAAAGGGGAAATTGTTTCAATTTTTACCACTTGAAAAAAGAAACCATTTGAAGGATTTTTTGCAGAAAAAACAAACCAGAATAATTGTATCCAGGTCTCACCCATCACCTGAGACAACCCATTTTTTAAACCGGTTTCAAGAGGCAGTTATTATACCATTGGGCAGCTCACTGAAGTTTATGTGGATCCTTGAAAACAGGGCTGATATTTATCCAAGATTCGGAACAACAATGGAATGGGATACAGTTGCCGCTCATGCGATCCTAAACGCAACCAACAGGGGCGTTTACGATATAGATTTAAAATCAGAACTTGTTTATAATAAGCCTGACCTTAGGAATCCATTCTTTATTGCTTTTTAGGCCATTTAAAATGCCAGGATAAATTGTATAACCCGACCATTGTGATAATCATGTTTATTAATTTTAACAGGTATGAATAAACGAATTTATTACATAGTAAATGGAATCACTTTCTATAGAACGATAACCGCTCCTCTATTGATTTTTCTGATTATTTATAAACAAATGGATTGGTTCAAATGGCTGCTCGCTTTAACCCAACTTGTAAGTTCTAAAATACAAACTCTTTCTCATGGCGGTTTTCATGGAATTTGACATTACGTTTCGGGGACAACGGATTTTTTCATCATATAGGGTTGATATTTATATTTAAGGGCATCATAAATTTCTTT
>DATKQQ010000239.1:0-54798 GCA_035532615.1 Hanamia sp. | reverse complement strand
TGCTGAATACCTTTATGAAGTGCCAGGATTTGTCCTTTATTTAATTCAACAGACCGGTTGTCCGCATTAAATTTCATTCTTCCATCAATTACCTGTATGCTTATAATACCATCTTCGGTATGGGTTTTCATTTCAGCACCTACTAAGATTAACCTGGGATGAAAACAAGATTGAATTTGTAGAGCAGTTTAAAGTTGTTTTAATGAACCGGGCTCAAAGGGTTTTAGGAATTTATGAGTTATCAACCGGAGGAGTTACAGGAACAGTGGCAGACCCGAAATTAGTTTTTACAGCGGCTTTAAAAGCGAATGCCTGTAATATTATTTTAAGCCATTATGTAAAGTATTTGGTTATGTAAAGTAATGGAGGCTGTGTAATCGTATTATATATGATTATCAGAGGTGATAGCCTCCCATTACTTTACATAAAATTCTAAAAGCTTTTAAGCCACATGACTAAGCCTTTATCTGTCGTCCAAACCGGTGTTTCTTTCTCATTCACATTCACGTATGCTTTTTCCAAGGCATCGCGCTTTTGCCTGGTGTCGGCTCTTGCATATATTTCAGTGGTTTGGACCGAGACGTGACCTAATATATCCCTAATGTATACCAGATTTACACCCGCTTGCAGCAGGTGCATAGCTTTGGAGTGTCTCAGGCAATGAGGACTGATTTTTTCAGTCATTAATGCTTTGTTTTCCTTTTGTGCAGCCTTGCCATACTTTTTTATTATGTGGTGTATACCGGCACGAGTTAACTTCTCCCGGCGGCTATTGAAGAACAGGGGATACATTCCTGCGAAGTCCTTGCCAAGATCGTGTTCCATCAAATAGTTTTTGAGATGCTCAATCTGTGCATCTAACATTGGAATAATACGTGCCTTATTTCCCTTTCCAATGATTTTGATAGTAGGCGGCTTATCCAGCCTAAGCATGCATGGAGTCAAGTCAATAATCTCCTGTACCCTCGCTCCTGTATCATACATAAGGCAAAGAAGTGATAGATCACGTCTTCCTTTTGCCGTTGTAGTATCGGGTTGTCGAAGCAGTAGTTTTATACCATCCAATGATAGATAATTTAAACTTTCTTGCGGAGCTTTTTTAAACTTTATTGAAAGGATTTTCTGGATTTCGTTTAAGTGCGCAAGTTCTTCCCGCTGCAGGTATCGATAAAATGAGTGTATAGCAGCAAGCCTGGCATTGCGTGTGGAACAACTACACTTTCTTATCTTCTGCAAATGATCTAAAAATGCAATGACTATTTCTTTTGTTATTTTATCAAGCGTGAGACGTTCAACTCTAATATTCTTGTACTCCTTAAGAAAATCAATAAGTAAAATAAAAGTGTCCCGATACGCAGCGATGGTGTTTCGGCTAGCCCCTTTTTCATTTGGAAGATGCTGGGAGATAAAATCCGATATGTGTTTAGAAAAATCAGTCGGCTTCATAAAAATTTAATTTAGGGAACACGTCCAGACAGATTGTATCAACATCTTTAATTAAGTCCGGATACATATTCGAGGTTAAACGAACATAATGATTGGTGGCGCCTAAGGATTGATGTCCCAGGTACGTGGAGAGGATCGGAAGAGAAGCATAAAGATCAATGCCAGCTTCAGCCATTGAGGCCAGAGAAGTAACAGCGAAGGTATGCCGCAGATCATGCAGTCTGGGTAGACCTGTGCGCCCGACACATTTTATTCCAGCATCATGAAGACATTCTTTGAACCAGTATCCAACACTTCCATAGCCACATTTTTTCCCTATTAGATTAACGAAAAAATATCCTGATTTTTTCGGAACAGGAAGCATGGCTTTGTAGCTGTTATATTGCTTTAACACCGCTACCAATGAAGATGATATGGGGATTATGCGCTCCTTGTTATTTTTGGAGTCTTTAACCTTCAAAAAGGCTTCTTGAAGATTTACATCATCATCCTGTAGAGCCAAGGCTTCATTGATGCGCAGGCCGGTAGCATAAAGAAAACGAACCAGGGCTGGTATCGATATCAAGGAAGATTTCATTGGCACCTTTCCACTCCGTAATTTATCACTGGCTTTAAAAATATCTCGCAACTGATCTTTAGAATATATATAGGGAATAAATGTGGAGTTTGGAAAAGGTGGAAGTTTAGGTACAAAGGAAGGAATGCCCAGGTCACACAAGTGCAAAGAAAATTGTGCGATGTGCCTTACACGATCATAACGATATCTAATCGACTCATTCGGTCTTTTTTGACACCAACTGTCCGCGAATGCTCTGTTAATGCCTTGCGATTTTTCATTTCTTTTATACGCCATTCTATCAAAAAGAGAGAGGATTGCGGCTCCTGTTTTGTATTTAAAGCCCAGTTTCTTTTTGATCTTAATAAAGGCCTTTATCTCAGCCCCATAAACGCTGTTATACGAAGTTGATATTTTACGCATAATACCATCCTCCCTTTTGCTGGTAAAAACCAGCTTTAGTTGGTGGCACTTCAAGAATACACTGTTTCATTGAGGCCAGATCTATACGTAAATAATAACGGGTAGATTCAGTGTTTCGATGGCCCAATACCTCAGAGATAACTGGTAGAATGGTATGTTGCTCAAGCATTCTAAAACTAAGAGAATGGCGTAAAGAATGTGGCCCGAACTTTCTGTCTTTGATATTGATGTTTGCTTTTTTAAAAGCCCGCTGTACTATATGGGTCACTACATTGCTTGACCATAATGGTTCAATAGGTGATCTCGCTGTTAGAAATACATTTGACTCTTCCGATTCAGGACGACCATATTTTAGATAGTCAATAATGGCATTGCCCACATCGCTTAGTAAAGGGAGTTCTAGTTCTTTCGATGTCTTGACCTGTAGGATTTTGATGGTGCTTGTGTCCCACTGCAAAGACTTAAAAGTTAATCGACAAATATCAGAAGCTCGTAACCCTAACCTTGCAGCGATCAGGATAATGGCGTAGTTGCGTTTACCACTGGCACTAGACCGGTCGACAGATTTGATAAGGTCGTTAATTTCTTTTTTTGAATAAGTAGAAGGAAGTTTAGGTTGGATAGTCGTTTTACATTTTGGTATTTTAATGGAGTAATCAACAGGTAAACTTTTTTTCACAAAACCATATCTCATAAAACCACGCAAAGTGGAGACGATTGTTGCTACTGGTACTGATCTGTTGTCGTCAAGAGAACTAATAAAGTGAAGTAACAGAGGCAAATCAATTTCTCTTACTTGCTGAATGTGCTTTTTATGGCAATAGATTAAAAACCGAAAAAGATATCGTCGATAACAGGCCATGCGCGTGACAGACAATCTTTCTTCTTGCCTTTTATAGCGTAAAAAATCATTTATCAATGAACCGATAGGCCCTTTGAACACGAGACGTTTTTCGTCAGTTCGAGACCATGTTTTAATCTTACCAGTCTGGTGATACTCATTAAGAAGGCCAACAGCGTAAACGAAATTTTTCAGATAACGATTGGGTCGTTTTCGCTTCCTACTTCTACTGCGTAAATACTGGTGTACTGCAAGCTTTGCAATATCCACTGAATAGTCACTTACTCCTTTGGATATCATAAATGTTTGAATAAAGAGCCATGCCCTTTTTATTCGAATCATTGTGAATGGAGAATACCCAACCGCAAGCATATACTCTTCAGCTTCGGCAATTAAACAATCAGGATCTTTAATTCTTTTGATCATAGCTATTTATTGAAAGGTGAACAATCCTGATAAATTAGAGTTTTATCGAGGCATTCAACAAATAGTCGTAAATATTATGTAAAGTAAATTCGTAAATTATCCAGCAATAGCAATGGCATTTTATAATCATTTTACATAACTAAATGCTTTACATAATGGCTGTTATGTAAAGCTTTACATAAGGTTCACAATCACCCATCAGGCAACCTTAAACCAAGCAGAGCAGATGAAGAACTGACAAAAAAGATTGCAACTGCTGGATTGTATCTTGATATAAAGGTGATAGATCACATCATCGTTACCAGTGAAGGGTATTATAGCTTTGCTGATGAGGGGCTTTTATAGCTCCTTTTTTTTATATCTTGTATCATAACTTATCAGGTTGAATACATAAGCTTTTAGCATATATTTGTCAATATTTGACAAGCCAATAAACAATACAATGAACCAATTCGGTGAACGAATAAAGCAGCTCAGGGAGCAGAAAGGTTTGTTACAAAGGCAAGTGGCAAACCAGTTGGAAATGGATACACCCATGCTTAGTAAAATTGAAAGGGGCGAACGCAACGCTAAACGGGAACAGGTTACTATCCTGAGCAAAATTTTCAATGTGCCGGAAGAAGATTTGCTTTCGCTGTGGTTAGCAGATAAAGTATATCATATGGTAAAAGATGAAGACGTGGCATTGAAAGCACTATCTGTAACGGAAGATGAAGTAAAAAAAATAAAAAGGAAATCAAAAAAGAATACGAAGAAATAACGATGAGTACCTACCCAATAAAAGATATTTCAACAACTGCTGACCGCCATAAGCTTTATACTATGATGTGTAATTCTGATGAATTGACTGATAACATCACTTTTATTGAATCTCACAATATTAACGTCATTAATATAGGTAAGGATTTAGCCAATTATATTGATTCATTGGAAGATTATAAATACTTAAATATTGATGCCTACGATTTCACAAAAAATATATTGGAAAATAATAAAGCTAAAATACATGGTTTAGGTAACGATGTTATAGCTATTTACAACTTGGGGATTTTATTGGAACCGGCTCTTGAAATAAATGCTGTGCAATTGCTCAAAGAGTTTTCCAAATCTGCTGCCTTAGTAATTATTTGGGAGAATCAATCAGAGTTACCTGATAGATTAAACTGGCCCACACAAAAACAAAATTTCTTTCTCGACTTTTCAGATACAAAATTAAAAAATCTGCAATATGCAATATAAAGAGCTTATCCAATTTGAACCCATTACTACGGTTGTGCAACTAGTGAACGCGGGCGAAAGCGCTGTAGCAGAGAACCTGGTTAAAACTTTTGTGTTTTCAAAAAAGATGCAAGAAGATATAAAAGAAGTTATTATAAAAAATCTATCGACAACTCCTTCGTCCGAAACAAAAGGGATTCAAATAGTAGGTAATTATGGTACTGGTAAATCTCACTTAATGTCATTAGTTTCAGCTATTGCAGAAAACGAGGGTTTATTAAAGAATATTCAAAGCGAAGAATTAAGAACCGGTTTCAAATCATTTGCTGGTAAGTACAAAGTATTAAGGTTTGAATTAAGTGCCAATTTGCCTTTAAACGAAATACTTGAGGCTTATATTAACAGATTTATTTCCAAAATAAAAATTTCTTTTGAATGCAAACCCAATCCTAAATTTGGGTGGAAGGAACAATTGAAAGCATTGATGGCGGCCTTTGAAGAGAAATATCCTAAACATCATTTTTTAATTGTGATTGACGAGATGCTCAATTACCTAAAGGGCCGAAAAGCACAGGAACTATACAATGACCTTCAGGTTTTACAATCTTTTGGTGAAGCTTGTGATAACTCAAGATTCAAGTTTATGTTTGGTGTGCAAGAGTTACTTTACCGTTCCCCTGAATTTCAATTTCAGGCAAGTATGCTCCAAAAAGTAGAAGACAGATACGCTGATCTTATAATTACAAAGGAGGATGTTGCCTACGTTGTCAAGGAACGGTTATTAAAAAAGGACATTCATCAAAAAGAAAAAATCAGAGAACATCTTTTAAAGTTTGCGCATTTATTTGAAGGTATAAACTCTAATCTAAATGAGTTTGTTGATTTGTTTCCGGTACACCCAAACTATGTTAGCTATTTTGAAAAAATAAGACATGGAAAAAGCCAAAGAGAAATATTAAAGGTTCTTTCTGTAAAGTTTGGAGATATTTTGGATAAGGAAGTACCTGCAGATAATCCAGGACTAATTACCTATGACACTTATTGGCCAGATCTGGCAAGCAATCCCTCCATGCTTACTATTCCAGACATTCGGTCCGTAAAGGACAAGATGGAGAATATTTATGGACTAATTGATAACCATTTTATTGGTGCAAGAAAAAACAGGAAGGAGGTTGCTGTTAATATTGCTAACGCTTTAGCAATTACAATTCTTTGTGATGACTTAAATAAACGTAATGGGGCGAGTGCTCACAGTCTAAAGGAGGATTTGTGCCCTACCATAAAAGGAATTGATACATCTGAATTTCTTTTGGATGCAATTGATAGTACTGCAAAGCAATTAGTAAAGGCTACATCAGGACAATATATTGAGCAAGACGAAATAAGTTCAAACTACTATATCCGGGAAGAAACCGGCCCTAATATTCTTCAAACAATTAAAAATTATGCTGAAGAGGTAATCAAAAAGGATCCCGACCAGGCTGACCAATACTACTTTGACTTCTTGCAATATGTGTTAGAAATACAACAGGATTCTTACCGTTCCGGCTTTAAAATCTGGGAGCATTCACTTGAATGGATTGATAAGAAAAGTTTTCGTTTAGGCTATATCTTTTTTGGAAACCCGAATGAGAGAAGCACAACAGAGCCGATTCAGCAATACTACATTTTCTTTTGTCCATTGTTTAATTCGATTAACAGAAACGATGCAGACGATGAGGTATATTTTGACGTTGCCGGATTGTCAGATGAATTTAAGAATACTATTTGTTTATATGGTGCAGCAAAATCATTGTTTGGCAATGCATCAACTCTTCAGAAAAAGCTGTTTAGTCAATATATTGAAGAATTTCAACGTAAAGCTATTTCGCTTTTCGATAAGGAATATGCGGACAAAACAAATGTGATTTTTAATGGGAAAAGTAAATCCCTCAAATCATTTCCATTGCCGGGCGAAGGTTCTACGAAGGAAATGATTTTCCGTAGTGTAGCTGCCAAAGTATTGAATAAAACCTTCAACGATAAGTACCCACACTATCCGGCATTTACTGATTTATTACAGCCATTAAGTAAAGAAAATTTTGATGGCCGTATAAAAGCGGCTTTGAAAAAAATTACAGCTACTTCACAACCCAATCGTGATGGCGAAGCCATTTTAAGTGGCTTGGGTTTATGGAGCGGACAAACCATTGCAAGTGATAATAGTAAGTATGCTGAAAGCATTAAAAAGAAGTTGAAAGAAGCTGGTACAGGAGCAGTACTGAACAGGTCAGATATTATTTGGGCACATTATGCACCTGCCAACTTGTGGTACTCCGTAGATTTCAATATAGACTATCAGTTAGAGTTTATTGTATTGGCTGCACTATCATACAAAGGCGATATTGAAATCAACTGGTCTGGCAGTAAGAACCTCTCAGCAACAAACATTGAATCTGTATTAACCCTTTCAGAAGAAGACTTCTTTACCTTCCAGCATGTAAAACAGCCACAAGGCATTCCTGTTAAACACCTGAAGGCTTTGTTTACTTCTTTAGGATTGCCAGATTACACTTCAGAATTAGAAAAGCCAGAAACAATCAGTAAAATAATTACATCGGCTAAAAATTATGCAGACAGGGTGGTAAGAACAAAAGCCATTATTGTCCAGGGCCTTAAATGTAGAAATGTTCCTTTGCTGAGTGATGATGACAGTGCAAAAATGAAAACCGAATTGGAGACATTGGGTGCTATGTTGGATAGCGTTCAGTCTTACAATTCTTATGGTAAACTGAAAGCATTTAAATTCACAGAGGATGAATTAACCGGAACATTTAAAGCATATCCTTACTGCGACCTGGTAGATAAATTAAAGGATAAAGCTGAAAAGTTTGAACGCTTAGTTGGTTATCTCTACACAGCCCAATCTTATGTTGTTCAGGAAGAAAAGCCATTATTTGATGATATCAAATCAGCTATTGATAGTTTACCTGCCGTGGTGGCTTCTTCAAAAGATAATGATATTAAAAAATATGAAGCGTTGCTTAATTCTTTAATTGACCGGTATGCTGATTATTATTTGATTCAATACACCCGTTGCCGTTTATCAAAGCAGGATGATTTGGCTAAAGTACGTATCCTGGGAAGTGAGAAAAAACGTATTTGCGACATCATTAAAGATTCAGAATTTATTACCGCTACTGAATATCAAAACTGGTTAAACAGTATTACTTCACTTCGTGAAGCGGATGAATCATTAACCAAGGCAAAAGTGTTGACCGAACCTTACCACGATTTTAATCCAAGGGAATATTACGGTAAGCCCACTTTTAAAATTCATGAACTGGAAGAACAATTAGATGGCATTTTAGAAAAATGGACTAACGCCATGCGTTCTGTTTTTAAAGACCCTTCTGTGCAGGAAAATATGGATATTTTGAATGTTGCTGACAGAAAGCTGGTTGAAGATTTTAGAACTACTAAAGAGGAATTAACTGCCGACAATGCACCAAGGCTAAGAAATTTGATTGCTCAGTTTGCACAGGGTATTGATAAAGTGGAAATAACAATAGACGACATTAGGAAGCAATTGAGTAAGCCATTAACTCCGCAGGAAGCCATTGATACGCTTACAGCATATATTGACAGCTTGTGTGTTGGTAAAGAACGAAACAAAGTCCGGATAATAATTAAATAAGAAGTATGTCTGATACAAATATGGCTTCTGAATTTTATGTCTTATCAACCTTACACAGGATTGGTAAAAATGCCTTGCTTACTTTAGGTAACAAAAAAGCTGTCGACATATTAGTTGAAACGGATGGAAATGTTTTAACTATTGATGTAAAAGGAATAAAAGATAAAAATTCTTCCTTTCCAATTGATAACCTTGATTTAGAGCTGGAACATCATTTTGTGGTTTTTGTTTCATATTTAGGCCACATTACAGATCCATTGGTTGTCCCTGAAGTTCATGTTGTTCCTACCAGTCAGCTTTCAATTCCAAGACCAGAACTCGATGGGAATACTTTAATTTATACAAGTCCTGGCGGGTTACTTAGGGTTCAGTTTGGGCGATTGAGAAAGGTTGGAGTATTTAAAAATGCATGGCATTTACTTAATTAAATTGTGAAATGAATAACGATAAAAAAATAGTATGCCTCGGCAAAGAGTTTACTACTGAAGAAGACCGTAGGGAATATTTCCGCAAGGAACTACGAACTAAACTGCCAGAGTTAAAGAAAATAGAAGGCTTTCCAATTGGGGAAGATGAGGATATTATTAACTTGAGCGACCCACCTTATTACACTGCGTGTCCAAACCCTTGGCTAAATGATTTTATTAAGGAATGGGAAACTGAGAAAAAAAATATCAAAGGAAGAAAAGAAGACTTCCATGTTGATGAGCCTTATGCTAATGATGTAAGTGAAGGAAAAAACAACCCAATATATAATGCCCATAGTTATCACACTAAAGTTCCACACCCTGCTATAATGCGATATATTCTGCATTACACACAGCCCGGTGATATTGTATTTGATGGTTTTGCAGGAACCGGAATGACTGGCGTTGCATCGTCAAAATGCAGCCTTCCTGAAAGAGAAATTGAATTTATTATTGAGAGTGAGTGGAAAAAAATGTTCGGTACGCCTCCTGTTTGGGGTGGCAGAAAAAATATTACCAGTGACTTATCACCTATCGCCAGCTTTATTTCTTACAATTACAATAAAAAATCAGATTTAAATGACATAAAAAAATCAGCCGAAAAAATATTTGACGCAATTAATAAACAATATGGGTGGTTTTATGAAACTAAGCATACTAATGGCCAGATAGGGGTAGTGAATTATTTTATTTGGAGTGAAGTTTTTTCGTGCCATAATTGTAATAGCGAGATTGTTTTTTGGGAAGAAGGAATAAACCATGACGAGGGTGAGGTTATGGAATCTTTTTTATGTCCAAAATGTAAAATTGAAACCTCTAAAAGTAACTTAGATAGATTACTTGAAACAAGTTTTGATATCCAGACAAATCAGACTATAAAGCAACCTAAATATAAAGTTGTCTTAATTAACTACAAGTATAACGGCAAGAAATTTGAAAAGAAGCCGGACAATTACGATTTATTAAATATTGAAAAAATTAATAACTATGAATTATCTGATTTGTGGTTCCCAAAAAACAAAATCCCAAAGGGAGATAAAACTAACGATCCAATAAGATTTGGCTATACAAACGTTCACCATTTTTATACAAAACGAAACCTCATAATCCTATCAGCTTTTTGGCACTTAGCAAGTCAAAATAGTGTCCTCAGGCTTTTAGCAACCTCAATCTTAGTAAAAACAGCTTCATTGCTTCACAATGTTGGAATTAAAAAAGGGAAAATAAATCTTGCAGGAGCTTTGCCAAACGCAATTTACATTCCGAGTACTGTTGCTGAAAGAAATTTATTAGAGCTTCTTGGTGGTAAATTAAATGATTTCTTAAAAGTAAATTTTAATAGTCTAACAAACGCACCTACACAAGTTGCTTCTGCTTCTGATTTAAAAAATATTAATGATAGGTCTATTGATTACATATTTGTAGATCCTCCGTTTGGTGCAAATATCATGTATTCAGAATTGAATTTTTTGCAAGAAGCTTGGTTAAAAGTTTTTACTAAAAATGAAAAGGAAGCTATTGAAAATAGAAGTCAGGGTAAAAAGACGCTGGATTATCAGGATATTATGACCATATGCTTCAAGGAGTTCTTTCGTATTTTAAAAGATGGTAAATGGATGACTGTTGAGTTCAGTAATACTAATGCAGCAGTGTGGAATGGCATTCAAACATCTATTCAGAGAGCTGGATTTATTATAGCAAATGTTTCTGCACTTGATAAACAACAAGGTAGTTTTAATGCACAGACTTCGCCAACTGCTGTTAAACAAGATTTAGTAATAAGTTGCTACAAACCCTCTTTAGAATTTGAAACCAAATTCAAAACATTACAAGGCAATATTGCAGTTTGGGATTTTGTATTAGAACATTTGCATCATTTGCCGACACACATTAGGAAGGATAATAGCACAACTGCTATAATTGAAAGAAGTCCAAAAATTCTCTTTGATAGGCTCATTACTTTTTATTTGATGAGAGGTTTGCCTGTGCCTATTGATGCAAGAGATTTTCAAGAAGGCTTAAAGCAAAGATTTATTGAAAGAGATTGCATGTACTTCACAGCAGAACAAGCGGCTGAGTATGATGAGAAAAAAGCTAAATCTCCACAATTTGTTCAGTTGTCATTAATTGTAACTAACGAGAGTGATGCCATTGAATGGTTAAAAGACAGGTTGCGTAAACAATCTCAAAAATACCAAGACATTATGCCTGATTTTCGTATTGCTACTCAATCGCTTCGCAAAGGAGATACGTTACCAGAATTACAAAATATTCTCAATGAGAGTTTCATTCAAGATTCAGATGGAAAATGGCGTACACCGGATCCTAATGAAGCAAAAGACCGTGAAGCATTGCGGACTAAAGTATTGTTGAAAGAGTTCACTGGATACATTGCAGCCTTCAATCAGCCCAAAGCTAAGAAACTCAAGGAGGTTCGTGTAGAAGCACTAAGAGCGGGATTCAAAAACTGTTGGGAGCAAAAAGATTTTAAAACCATCGTAACAGTAGGCGATATGATTCCGCAGAATATTTTGTTGGAAGATGAGCAGTTATTAATGTATTACGATATAGCAAAAGACAGAGTATAACATGCTTTACCAGGGAAAAGAAATAGAGATACTTTCAAAAAAATCTGTATTCGGCAAGCACATTGCCGAAATAAAAATCTTGTCTACCGGCGAGGTAAAGTCTGTTCCATTTTCTGAACTGTCAGATGAAAAGAAACTGCCAACAGATTCAGAAATTTCTTTTAAAGCCATAGCCGCTAAAATTAAGAGTGAAGTATTTAAGCAATCCATGCTTGCTCCTATTGAGAGCAATATAATTCCATTACCTCACCAAATATTAGCATTGGAAAAAGTGATGTCAGGTCAGTTCCTCCGCTTCTTAATCGCTGATGAAGTTGGTATGGGTAAAACCATTGAGACAGGGTTGATATTGAAAGAACTTAAACTAAGAAGTATTGTAAAACGCAGCTTAATCATTGTTCCCAAATCTGCAATGGGCCAATGGCAGCAGGAAATGAAAAAACATTTTAATGAACTGTTTCATATTTACGATACCGATTACATCAATACTGTGAGTCGAACTTTTGCCCGGTTAGAAGTGGACAATGAGATAAACCTTTTCACACAACATAATCAAATCATTGTTTCAATGGATGCTTTAAAACCCATTGAAACACGCCAGGGCTGGAGCAAACAAAAAGTAGAAGAATATAACCGTTATCGTATTCAAAGTGTTTTGGAAGCTGAGTTTGATTTGCTGGTAATTGATGAGTGCCATAAAGTAGGTGGCAGCAACACACAGGTTGGCCGCTTCCAAATGGCAGATGTTTTATGCAATGCCATACCCAATGTGCTGTTACTTTCTGCAACACCACACAGAGGTAAAAGCGACCATTTCAGAAGGTTATTGCAATTGCTAAATGCCGATGCTTTTGCAGGTGAAGGAATGCCATCTATTCCGGAATTAGAACCTTATGTGGTGCGGACTGAAAAGAGGCAGGCGATTGACTATAATGGCAAGCCTCTGTTTACCAAACGTCATACAAAGAAAATTGAGGTTATCTACGATAATGTAATCCATAAAAAACAAAAAAAGTTATACGATGCTATTACTGAGTATGTAGTTACTGGTTTCAACCTGGCACAACAAACAAAAAACTCATCCTATGGATTCGTGATGATTTTGTTTCAGCGAATGATGAGCAGTTCGACCAAGGCAATAATGGATGCCATGCAAAAAAGAGCTGACAGGCTTTCAGGCGAAAGGCAGGAAGTTAATAAGGAAAATATGATCAGCAACATGGAGGAGTTTGGCTTTGAAGGCCAGATGGAGTTGGATTTTGAAGAAAAGATATTCTCAATGGTTGAAGAAACTCAGGCAAATTACGATACCGAACTAAGCATTCTCCAGGGCTTAATCCGTGATGCAAAAGATTGTTTGGATAAAGAAACAGATGCCAAAGTAGATTTCTTGTTGAGCAAATTACATGAATTAAAAAAACAGGAACGAAACCCGGATTTAAAGTTTTTAATATTTACAGAGTTTACAAGTACACAGTACATGCTCAAGAAAGTACTGGAAGAGAAAGGTGGTTATATATGTGGTGCAATTAATGGTTCAATGGATTTTGACCAAAGGGTTGATGCATTGAAGCAATTTAAAGAAGACGCTCAGATATTAATTTGCACAGATGCTGCCGGAGAATCATTGAACATGCAGTTCGCCCACATTGTTATCAACTACGATATGCCCTGGAATCCAATGGTACTGGAACAAAGAATCGGCCGGGTTGATCGTATTGGCCAATCGTTTGAGGTGTATGCTTTTAATATGATGCTTTCCAATTCCGTGGACAAACGTATTTATGAAGTCATTGAAACTAAGCTCACTCAAATAATGAACGATCTTGGTATTGATAAAACATCTGACGTATTAGATAGTACTTTAGAAAGAGATCAATTAAACCGGTTATACCTCACTTCATTACTCAACCCTGAAAAATTTGAGCAGGAAAGCAATAACTGGCTTGCTGAGATTAAAAATAAATTAAGAGAGTATAAGAGCACTGAAGGGGCATTGCCTACCATGGCATCAAAAGACATCAAAGCTGACAAGGTAGATGCAATTAAACACAGCCCACTTCCCAAATGGTTAGAGGGCTTAACCAAAAACTACCTTCAAACAAGAGGAATTGCCTACCAAAGCCTGCTCGATGGCATAAAATTTAAATTCCCTGGCCTGAAAGAAAGTATCTACACATTCAACATCAGAGAGAGTGTAAACAATCCAATACCTGAGCCGATTTCTTTACAACATGAAATTATTCAAACCATTTTGAAAGAAGCCATTCCTTATACAGAATCGCAGCAAATTCCTATTGTAAAAATTAAGCAAGGTAATTCAACACCTGGGCAATGGTCCTTATGGCATTTAGAAGTGAAAAATCAATTCGAGACAACTCAAATTATACAGCCCATATTTATTTCATCAGAAGGCGAAAACTTTTCAGCTTTTGCTCAAAGTGTATGGGATAAATTAATACAGGAAAATGACTTCTTTGATTGTTTGGGTGTATTGCCATTGGATGAATCAAAACGTTTATTCAACGATATATCCAAAAAAGCAGAAGAATTATTGCAAGTGAAATTTGAAGAGTTTGAAAAAAGCACATTTCAAAATACAGACAAAATTAAAAGTAATAAAGAGAAGTCATTTGCATTTCAGGAAAAGCAGATGAATAGAATTGGCATTGAAAATATCAAGCAGTCACGATTAAACCGACTATATAAAGACAAAGAAATTTGGGATACAACTTTTGTATCTGCCGGACAAATAGTGCCTTCCTTATCCTGTATGCTAATTGTAAATATTGTAAATGAGTAATTGGATTGACAAATATAAAAAGTTGGTGATCTCCAGTCACAAACTGCACATTATTGTAGCAGATTTGGACAATCTGTTTGAGTATATGGAATTAAAACAGGCTTTTGAAAATGACGGCTATAAAATACTTACTGCTAAAACTGGTTTAGCAGTTCGATTAAATTTTGAATTAGAAGTTAGGGGTTCACAAAGCAAGTATTTAATAATAGCACCTGCAAACTATTCACCTCTTCCCGATATAGAAGCCCATGTTCATTTTCAGGCGATAGGTTTACCGCAAATGTTTCCAAATCTGGATGCAAAGGCTATAAAAGGGTTAAGCTTTAATGCACTCTGTTTGCTGTCTAACATAAAGCCTTATGAAGAACTTAGCCATGACAAAACCTTAAAATTCCTGTTGGAGAATTTATACAATGTAGATTTTGATACATTGACAAATAACAAAGCAAAGGAACGAATATTAAATGCCTTGATAACTGTATTGCTTGAAAAGAATGGAATTAATCAACCGCTAACAAATTTCCTAACCAATATATCAAAACCATATTTTCCGGAATTGATCAGCATGGGTTTAACGAATAGCAACCTAGTTAGATTTATACAGGAGCAATGGCAATCTTATGTTGATAATGAAAATTCTTTGCTGGATTTCAAAGAACCATTACTCAATAAAAGTTTAGGGTATTTATTTGCCTTTGAATATTTGAAACCAGTAAAAGTTACACCGGCAAAATATGATGGGTTCCCTAAGCCATTAAAGATTGGTGTTTATGTAGATGAACAAGGCCATAATGATAACGAATTGGAAGGGTTAATTGAGTACCTGAAACAACAGCTTGAAATAATTGAAGATATAGCAGACCAATGGTTTAAAATAATTCAAATCTTAGCTAATGCTAAACTAAAATATTTGCTATCTGGTAATGCTGCTCTAAGAGAAAGTTACCTGAAAATTGAGAGTACATTCAATAACCGCTTTCAGCGGTTTATTGATAATACCTATGGAAGTTTGTTCTCATTAAGTGGTGTAAGAAAACCTGTGGTAGTTTCAAGGATACTTGAACACATCAATGCAAGGCCGGCAAAAAAGAAAGCACTAATCGTTATAGATGGAATGAATTATTGGCAATGGAATATATTGGGGAAGGCATTAGCAGATGCTGGCTTAACCTATTCATCCAATGCATCCTTAGCTTTCATACCAACGATTACAGCCTGGTCAAGGCAAGCAATTTTCAAAGGAGAAAAACCTGACTTGTTTGAAGACAATTCAAAAGAAAACAAACTATTTCAAACTTATTGGTTAAAGAATGGTGTACCTGCCTGGCAGATAGACTTCAGAAAGTTCGGTGTGAATGAATCATTATCCGTTGATAGTATTTCAAATGATACAACAATACTCGGCTTGGTGTGCAATGACCTGGATGATATTATGCATGGATCAATCCTTGGCAATAGCCAATTAAAAACATCTACAGAACAATGGATAGAGAAATCTAAAATTGTTCAGTCCATATCTGAACTCAAAGCAAAAGGGTTTCAGATTTACATCACGGCAGATCATGGCAATATCGAAGCTATAGGACTTAAAAATTTAACGCTTAAAGAAAAAGTAGGTGCTTTAAGTCGTGGAAAAAGGCATTTACATTTCACCAATGAAACATTATTGGAAAACTTTTTGGAACAGAACCCAAATTTGCTTTTGGGTAAAAAAGGTCTTTCAGTTTATCTAAAACAGCAGGAAGCATTTACAACAGAGAACAGTCAGGTAATTACACATGGTGGTTCTCATTTATGGGAAGTAATAGTACCTTTTATAAGTATCAATGAACAGTAAAGGAAAATATATAGGATTAAACCAGCGTATCCCATTTGATGTATTGGATGCAGCCATTCATTTCTATTTAATGAATGGTGTAATTGATAAGGAATACATTTTTCAAAGGATGCAGGAGTTTACATCCGGAGCTAATAGAGCTAATAAAGCAGCAGGGTATGTTGTTCAAATTCTAACCCGTCAAGTACAGTTATTAAATCAATTGAAGAAGGTAATAAAAGAAGTACCTTATAATTCTTTAAGAATTGACGATCGAAAAGCATTTTGTTTATGCTTAATCAGTTTAACATATCCAATTACTTATGATTTATTGGTTGCACTGGCTCAGGGTTTCAAAGTTCAAAGCCAGATTAATAAGAAATTTATCAGTGAGAAAGTGAAAACAATATATGGCAGCAACCGTACAGTAGATGTTGCCATTGATGCTTTGCTTCCAATGATTATTGAATTAAATACAATCAAACGGGATAAGGTCAGCCTGTATTCATTGGCGAATAAACTTGTTATCACAAATAAATTCGTTACCGAGTTAATAGTCTATAGTGACATAAAATTATCAGGTTCCAAGTCCATTTTGATTGATGATTTAAGTTATAAGCCCTGGTATTCTTATTTTGAAATTTCGAGGATAGTGACAAATAATTTTACTCACTTAATTTCAAAGAAGGATAGTGCAGTCGGTAAAGGATATCTTACGATTACCGTTTAGACATTAATGACTATTGAACTTTACAATTTAACAAGAATGCGTCTTTTCAAATATTATATTTAAAACATTAATTCGGCATAATTTAAAACCTGCCACAATAAATGGATGATTGCCCTGATTAATGATCCTGGTATTGGGTTGGTAACGATGGAGAAATGCTTTTCTTTTATCCTGTAGTGAATCTCAAAAATCATTGTTCGATTAAAAGCAGGTTTTGTTTAGCATATATTTTAATGGTTTAGTAAAATGGGACTTATTCCTTTCGCAGAAAGGCTTGCCTAATAAAGGCGAAGAATTTCTGGAATTCTTTTTGATTCGATAATTCAACAGTTTGGTCAACCAAATGGATGTTTTTTAATTTTCATTCCCTTCTTACAGAACAAAATACTAAATATTTTAGTATTACTCCCTACCTTAGCATTTCTAAACTAAGGAATGTACCTCAATTGTAAAACATATTTCAGCTTCCGCTACGGCACTTTTTCAAGCAAAGAACTGGTAAAAGCCGCTGTGGACAATGGCGTAACAGCCCTGGCATTAACCAATATCAACTCTACTTGTGATATATGGGACTTTGTAAAATATTGCCGGGAGGAGGGCATAAAACCTATTACAGGTGCGGAGGTTCGCAATGAAGGGCAATTGTTATATATTTTAATTGCGGCCAACAACAAAGGGCTGTTATGGATTAATGAATTTCTGTCACAACATTTTCAGGAAGACAAGCCCTTCCCTGTTTTAGCATTGGAAGAGCCATTTTTTACAGATACATGGGATGGCTTTGTTATTTATCCTTTAGGCAGTAAAGAACCGGGGCAATTATTTGGAAATGAAAAAATTGGTGTGCTGCCGTCCGAGGTAAATAAACTGTTCAGCATTGATTTAAAAACTACAGCTGATAAATGGATCATCCGGCAGCCGGTTACTTTTCAAAATAAGACTTACTTCAATGTTCACCGCTTGCTAAGAGCCATTGATAAAAATGTGTTGCTTTCCAAATTATCCAAAGCCGATGAATGCAGCCCGGATGAATATTTTGTGCCACCGGATAAATTGCTGGATGCCTTCAGACAATATCCTTTTATCGTAACCAATACGTACAAACTGATTGACAGTTGCCATATTGAAATGGATTTTAAAACGGATAAAAACAAAAGGATATTCAGCAGTACAAAAGAAGACGACAGGATATTATTAAAGAAATTGACCGCTGATGGTTTTGCCTTCCGCTACGGAAAAAATAAAATAGCTGCCGACAGAGTAACGAAAGAATTAAAGATTATTGATGAGTTAGGATTTAATGCTTACTTCCTTATTACCTGGGATATTATTCGCTATGCACAATCGAGAGGCTTTTATCATGTTGGCCGTGGCAGTGGTGCCAACTCCATTGTGGCGTTTTGCTTGCAAATAACAGATGTGGACCCGATAGAACTAGATCTATATTTTGAACGTTTTTTGAATCCACACCGTACTTCACCACCAGACTTTGATATTGATTTTAGCTGGCTCGACAGGGATGAAGTGATTGACTATGTTTTTAAACGCTATGGTAAAAAGCAGGTCGCTTTATTAGGCATGTATTCTACTTTTCAATACCGGGCAGTAGTAAGGGAATTAGGAAAAGTTTTTGGATTGCCCAAAGAAGAAATAGACCAGTTGGCCGCAGGTGGCAATCCTGATGATAAAATACAGCAGCAGATTTTGCGCTATGGAAAACTGATAGAAAATTTCCCCAATCATTTGTCGATTCATCCCGGCGGCATGTTGATTTCGGAAGAAAGTATTTACCAATATGCAACCGTATTTATGCCGCCAAAAGGCTTTCCTACGGTGCAGATGGATATGTTTGTTGCAGAAAATGTAGGCTTGTATAAATTGGATATTTTAAGCCAGCGTGGACTTGGTCACATCAAAGAAAGTTTACGCCTGATAAAAGAAAATCAGGGTGTTGATTTAAACATCCACGATTTCAAGAAATTTAAAAATGATGCAAGAGTAAGGGAACAAATACGAACTGTACAAACAATAGGTTGCTTTTATATAGAATCTCCTGCAATGCGGCAATTGCTGCTGAAATTAAAATGCAGTGATTATATCACTTTGGTTGCGGCAAGTTCTATCATTCGTCCGGGTGTGGCCAGCAGCGGAATGATGCGAGCCTATATTGAACGTTACCATGATCCTGAAAATATTGATTATATCGATCCCGTAATGAAAGAATTATTGCAGGAAACCTTTGGCGTAATGGTATTCCAGGAAGATGTTATAAAAGTGGCCCACCATTTTGCCGGATTGGACATGGGTGAGGCAGATATTTTACGACGGGCCATGAGTGGTAAATACCGTGGCAACCAGGAGATGTTGCGGATTCAAGAGAAATGGTTTTTGAATTGCAAAGAAAGAAATTACCCCGATGCTATTACTGCTGAAGTGTGGCGTCAGATTGAAAGTTTTGGAGGTTATAGTTTTTCGAAAGCACATTCAGCTTCCTTTGCAGTAGAGAGTTACCAAAGTTTGTTTTTAAAAACTTACTACCCAAAGGAATTTATGGTTGCCGTGATCAACAACTTTGGAGGTTTTTACAGTACGGAATTGTATTTCTCAGAGCTTCGGAAAACAGGCGCTACGATCCATCTTCCCGATGTCAATGAAAGTGAATACTATACCAATATTAAAGGCAATGATATCTATACCGGTTTTGTTCACATCAAATCGCTGCAGCAGGAAATGGCGGAGAAGATAATTACCGAAAGAAAAAGAGCGGGGAATTATTTTCATTTACAGGATTTTATTGAGCGTACTGATATTACTAAAGAACAACTGAATATGCTGATCAGCATTGGCGCATTCCGGTTTACCGGAAAGTCGAAAAAGAAATTATTATGGGAGGCTAATTTTTTACAGAAAAAAAATAAGGCCCATGCAATTATTGGCCAGCCCATGTTTGAAGAAGAACCTATGCATTTCGCATTACCGGAATTGCCGGATAACCGGATAGATGATCTGTATGATGAAACTGAATTGCTGGATTTCCCGATGTGCAATCCATTTGAGATGGTGAATGATAATGGGCATGACTATACGCTGGCAAAAGACCTTGGTAATAATTGTGGCAAAGTAGTTACGGCCCTTGGTTATTTTATAGACCATAAAAGTGTGACTACAGTAAAAGGAGAAAGAATGGCTTTTTGTACTTTTCTGGATATGAATTTAGACTGGATAGATACAGTACACTTTCCGGATTCACTCCGGTATTATGGAATAAAGGGCAGAGGCTTTTATAAAATAACCGGGAAAGTGGTATCAGATTTTGGCGTATTTAGTATTGAGGTAAACAAGTTGGAGAAGGTGGGATATAAAGAGAGAAAGTATGCGGATTTGTAGCCCCCTAAACCCAAGGAGGATGCAATAAAAATTGAGGAATTCTACATTTTTGGTTATAAGGAATTAATAAAGGATTTCGAATTATGCTATTAAATAATCAGCGACATATTGCTCATTTGGATTTGGACTCATTTTATGTTTCCGTGGAACAATTGCGCAATCCAAAGTTGATTGGGAAACCAGTCTTGATTGGAGGAACCGGTGATCGCGGCGTAGTGGCATCGTGCAGTTATGAAGCCCGAAAGTTTGGTATTCACAGTGCGATGCCAATGAAAGTCGCGCGACGACTATGTTCTCATGCAATTATAGTGCGCGGAGATATGGAACAATACAGCAAGTATTCAGGGTTAGTAACAGACATTATAAAAGATACCGTTCCGCTTTTTGAAAAATCATCCATTGATGAATTTTATGTGGACATGACCGGAATGGATAAATATTTTGGTTGCTTAAAATTTACTAATGAATTAAAAAGAAAGGTTGTAAAAGAAAGTGGACTGCCCATTTCGTATGGACTTGCCAGCAATAAACTGATTGGAAAAGTAGCGACTAATGAGGTAAAACCCAATGGACAAATTGAAATTCCTTTTGGAAATGAGAAATCTTTTCTGGCTCCGCTGAGCATTGCAAAAATACCAGGCATTGGAAAGCAGACGGCTATTTTACTTTTAAAAATGGGTGTAGAAACCGTAAAAGTATTAAGTGATATTCCTCTAGAAATGATGCAAAATCTATTAGGGAAAAATGGATCAGAACTTTGGCGGCGCGCAAATGGTATTGATGATACGCCGGTGGTGACCTATCATGAACAAAAATCTATCTCAACGGAAAACACTTTTGGACAAGACACTATTGACATGAATTTTATGCGCGCTGAAATGATCCGAATGACGGAACGGATTGCTTTTGAATTGCGTAAACAAAATAAACTGACCGGTTGTGTTACGGTTAAGCTCAGGTATTCCAATTTTGAAACTTTTACCAAACAGCAATCTATTTCTTATACCAATGCGGATCATACTTTATTTAAGACGGCAAAAGAATTATTTGAAAAATTGTATGACCGGCGTATGTTGATCAGGATGTTGGGCATCCGGTTTACGAATTTAATCCCGGGGAATTACCAGATTCATTTGTTTGAGGACACTCACGAAATGATCAAACTTTATCAGGCGATTGATAGTGTGAAGAAAAGGTTTGGTGAGGGGATGGTGTGCAAGGCGGGAGGGATGTGAACGTTTAAGGCCACAGAGTCGGTATTTTATAACTGTCCATCCGGCAACTGAAGCCGATTGAAACAGATGATGAAGATAATTACAAAAAGCGGATATTTGTACGTCTGCTGGAATCCCGATTCCTATCCGTACTGATACCAATTCTTAGCTCAATGATATTCCTTCAGCCAGCCTTTTGTCAAACCTTGTTGTCCGATGTAATCATTATCCAAATTCTTTTTTAACACTTTCCCATGTTTTAGTATATCCATCATAAATTTTTTCCTCCAGAAAATTCTTTAATGGTACAAATGAAACTTCACATTCTGGCTTACTGTCAAGCAATTTTTGAATTTTAATTAAATCTTCTATTCCTTTTTCAGTTGAGTTTGGAATTAGAATCGAAACTGTACAATTATAACCTGTATCCTTTGAAGTCAAAGGCAGATTAATAACAAATGACTGCCAAGCCATAGGTCTTTGGATAAAACAAAGTCCAATTGGAATTGTAAAAGTCTCTTCTCGTTTTACGTCATTGTCTAACCAGAATGAAGGAACGGTTATAGGATACTTTGCGCTATCGCTGAGTACATTTCTAATTAATTCACCATGAGCAGAGTAAACGAATTCATATCCCCAATTTATAAAACAGTAAAGATATGCCGCCTTTAACAGTGCTTTGGAAACTTTTTCATCGTCAGGAGTTCTAAATGTCAAATTAGCTTTCCAATTCAAGTCATCCTTGGATTTGTCAATCCAACTATCCAATAATGGAAATTTCTTTTTTGGGTTAGGCTTAAAACTTATTTCAATTTCGCCGTCTTCCCTTACATTTAAGTTACTGTGATACCATCCTTTGACATTTGTTATTTCGGATTTTGCCGTTAAAGAAGATGAAGGTATCTTTCTATCGAAACTAATGTATTGAAGTTTTTGCTTGATAGAATAATCGTAAAGAGTTCCTGCTTCATTATTACATTTTTTACAAACTAAAATTTTTAATTTCCCCCCTGAGCTTTCAGGTGGAAAATGGTCAAGTGAAAATTCAGCAGTCATATACAAACCTGTTTGGTCAACTATAATGGCCTTTTTAAGGCAAAGGGGGCAAACATAAGCATGATGTAAAGGAGGAGTTATATTGTCTTGAAAGATTAAAGGAATATATTTTTCTGGATAACATTTTAATGAATGTGAAAAATGTAGAAGATGGATTAATAATATTTCTTGGGAAATGCTTGTTTCCATTATATGTCTTAATTATTGATGAAATCCTAATTTGTTATGTAAAAATATAAGGTATAGAATTTAAATAATGAGTTAAATCCTAAAAGGGACAGACACAAGTAAAAGAAAGTATTTATCAGTATCTGTCCCTTTAACTTTAAAAAAAAGCGAGCTGGAAGGGACTCCAATCGAACACTTGATACGATTCCTATCCTTCTTAGATAGCCTCAAAATAGCATAAGCTATTGAAATAGAGGTCCTTTATGTGGTTTGCTGATTGTAGAGTACATTCAATCAATTATTGAATTGTTTAACAATCAATTTGGCACAATAGTTCTTTCTTTTCATTAGCCCGACAATTGTAGGAAAAGTAAGTTGCGTAATAATGCAACTTCTTTAATTTTTAGTAGCTTTGCGAGGGATTGCTAATCATACCCCTTGTTGACGAGTTGGGGAGGGAAATAACTTCTGAGAACATGAAAATACGACAATCACGGGCTTCTTTAAAGGTTCTATCTCTGAGGAATGTAAACAATAATCTTTCAGAAGAGGATGCTGTAGAGACAGAATTTAAAGAAGAACTCATAGGAAAGATCATTAAACAAGCTAGGGAAAGGCAACAAATCACTCAGGAAAGTTTAGCTGACCAGCTTGGTATAAATAAAAGCAATATTTCCAAAATAGAAAATAGCCTTACATCAATACGTATGGGAACGTTTTTTAAGTTAATGCAGGCATTAGATACTAAAATTACCCTCAAACTGGAGTTTGAGAATAATAATAATGAAATTCAGGTTTCTAAGTAATTAGGAACTGGATGGAATAAATTCGTTAGACTAACATAATTTTTTATATTTCGGCTAAATACGCAACACCTAATAATAAAATGAATCAAGACCTATTACTAAGATTGTTTCGCTCCATTGATGGAGAAAAAAGCGATGATATTGTTAGCGTTGCCAATTTAATTATTGAAGACGAAAACAAGAAAGGTCATGGTAAGCTTGCAGAAAAGTTGAAATCAATATTGGATAAGAATGTCAACTCAACTCAACTTTTTAGAGGCGAGCTACGAAAAATGCTTCCGCAAGGAATTACTATCCCTACAGATAAGAGGCATAACTTCCCTTTAGCTGCACTAATAGAACGTGATGAACTGAGACATGAAATGGTGCTTCCTAATGAAACGGAAGAAAAGATAAGAAGAATAGAGAAAGAATTTGCTGCAAAAGAACGTTTAGCACATCATGGTTTAAAATATAAACAGAAAATTCTTTTATACGGAGGTCCTGGTTGTGGAAAAAGCATGAGTGCTGAAAGGATTGCATGGAATTTAGGTTTGCCTTTTCTTAAAGTGAAATTTGATGTTATTATTTCTTCCTTCTTGGGTGAAACGGCAGCTAATCTTACGAAATTATTTGAGGGTATCAAAGACTATCCTTGCGTTTTACTTTTTGATGAGTTTGATATTGTTGGTAAGACAAGAAGCAATTCGCAGGATGTAGGCGAAATGCATAGGATCGTGAATGTATTATTGAGCCTATTAGAAGAATATAATTCTAAAGGCTTATTAATCGCAACCACAAATTTAGAGAACGCACTTGATAAAGCACTTTTCAGAAGGTTTGATGATATTATTGAAATCCCTAAACCAAGTAAAGAGGAAATACTTCGTCTTATTAAAATGACTTTGTCTTCTATTGAAAAGTCAAAAGATATTAACTGGAACTTGATTGCTGAAAAAATGACAGGCTATAGTGCTGCACTTGTTGTTAAAATTGTCAATGATGCGGCAAAACTTACTGTTATCGGAAATGAAAAAATATTAAAGCAGGAGCATGTGGAAAGGTCGTTAACTGAAAATCTTCTATACACAAAATAGCTCCATGCCTGATTTCCCTCACTTAAAATTGCCTTTTAAAGTGGATGGCGTTATAAAACCATCTAACAGAAGGCCACGTACTGTACCTAACGAAAGAACTGTAAACAATAGAGAAAACAGACAACAGCATGGTCAGTATCTTGGAGGATCTGCAAATGCTCTCATTGAGAGATGGAACGAGTTAAAAGCTCAAAAGCAAGAAGAAGGAATTGAACTTCCAAATACTAACGATATTCCTGTATTTCTAAAAATTGACACTTCAGCATTCAATATTGATTCTTTGATAAACTGGGGAATTGAAGTTATTTCTGAAGAGCGAGATGGATATATTATTGGTGCTTCCCTTGATGGATTACAAGGGTTTCAGGAAAATATAAACCAATTTTTAAATGATGAAGGGCGGTATAAAGATACAGCCGCAAAAATTTGGGAGTTTGTTACTGATGATAGCTGGCGTGTAGCACAACTATTAAAAGGCGATTTAGGTACTATTTGGGATAACCTTGAAGTTGACACTGTTTATACAATTGAATTAGGTGTTTCCTGCTATGTGCCAAATAAGAAACTATATCCTAACAGAACCGATTTTGATTCAGAGGAAAGGTACTTGCAAAAAGTAGAGGAATATACTGCCCATGAAAGAGCGTTGCAAATTGAAAGAGATGAAAAGCAAATTTTGAGAGAAACCGAGATCGAACGCTATGTACAAATTTATGGCGGGACATTACAGGAAATTTGGGATAACCAAACTGATGCTATCTATTTTAAGTTATCTATAAATGGAAATGGATTAAGAGATATTGTATTTACTTATCAATATCTATTTGAAGTCAAATTAAGTGCTACTTATAACATTGAAAGCATAAGTACGCTTTTAGATGATGATTACCAATTGGAGATTATAGCACCTGAAGAAACTTCTCCGAAAGTTTGTGTTATTGATAGTGGCATTCAGGAAAACCATAGATTATTATCTCTTGCGATTGACAGTGTAAATTCTCGGTCATATGTTGAGGGCGACGCATCTACGGCTGACTACGTAAGACGGAGCGGTCATGGAACCAAGGTTGCCGGTGCTGTTTTATATCCGTATGAAATTCCAAAAAATGGTCAATATCAATTAGAAAGTTTTATTCAAAATGCTCGTATTTTGGATAATAACAATCGGATAAGCGACAATAGATTTATACCAGCGTTACTGCAACAGATTGTAACAGATTATCCTGAAACAAGAATATTTAATTTATCCGTAGCGGAAGATTCGGCATATATAGGAACGCACATGCCCGCATTAGCGGCATCAATAGACAAGCTAACACACGAAAAAGATATACTTTTTATTGTAGCGGCAGGTAATTTATTTGAAAGTTCTACTGTTGCTACTAATCCTGGAATTATAGAACATATGGCTTCAGGGAAACCATATCCTGACTATCTGAATGATAATACTTCCCAAATTGCAAATCCAGGTGTAAGTTATTTCGCCATCACTGTTGGTTCGATTTCTATAGCCAACTTTGAAGATGATAATTATAAATCATTAGCTGGAAATAATTTCGTGTCTCCTTTTTCGAGAACAGGACTTGGTATGTGGGGAAATATAAAGCCTGATGTTGTTGAGTTTGGTGGAGATTTATTAAAAAATAAAAATTCAAATGAACTGAGAGTTGAAGGACAGCTTTGCCCTGAATTAGTTAATTCTACAATTCATGGTGCTAATGCCGTAGGCAAGGATTCATACGGAACATCGTATAGTACCCCAAAAGTAAGTTATATAGTTTCTCGCCTACAAGCTGAACATCCAAATGAAACTGCTCAAATGTATAGAGCGTTAATTATTCAAAGCGCAAGACTCCCTAATCATTGTTTTAATAACCCTACTTTAAATGATATAAGACATTACGGTTATGGTGTTCCTGATTTAAACAGGGCATTGAACAATACTGCTAATAGGGTAACCTTTATTCAAGATGGGACAATAAGGACAAAAAATGCGGATATTTATCGCTTAAATATACCGACAGAATTAAGAGGAGAAGGAAGAGATTTTCAGATTTTAGTAGAAGTTACTCTTTCATTCACTGCGAAAACAAGGCTCACCAGAAGAGGCTCACATTCATATCTTTCAAACTGGCTCGAATGGCAATCCTCAAAGTATAACGAAAGTTTTGCCAGCTTCAGAAATAGGACTATTGAATATCTGGAATTAGATGATGAAGTTATTGAAACTGGTGCAATAGAAGAAGGCCTTAATTCTATAAGATGGTGTTTAAGGGAAAATCCAGCTTGGGCTAACAATGGGATTAACAGGAATAATTCAACTGTGCAAAAGAGTTGGGCAGTTATTGAGCCACATGAATTTGCAGAAGAGTTTAGTATCGCAGTGATTGGACATGCAGGATGGGATAAAAACCCTGAACATGATGTATCCTATTCTCTCTGCGTTTCTTTTGAAGCAGCAGGTAGGGAATTGAATGTTTATAATGTGATGGCAGAAGCACAAATCGAAACAGCAATCGAACAAGAAGTGGAGGTCTAATTTGAATATTTTCTACGAAGATTTCCAAGATATGTTTTGCTTTCCTATAGCAATATTATCTCAATGTCGTTTCCAAATTTTTGCTTTAATTGGGTATCAGTGATTTTTTCTGGAAAAGCTAACGCTAATAATTGTTTTGGTCTTGAACATGCTACGTAAATCATTCGTTGCTTTTCAGTAGGGAAAGATGCAGATTGTTTAAAGTCGTTGAAGGTACACTCTCGCCTATACTGCTTTCATCAAAAAAATATAGGATAGCATCTAATGTGGCACCTTTAATTTGGTGAATTGTTGTTATCGGAATATTATGTCGTGTACTGGCAGGCTTATTAAAATATAGATCTACACACTGTTGTTTAAGATCGGCCATTTTGTAACCATTGATTTTCTGTTTAAACTCAAAAGCCGGAGTTGTTTCAATTCCAAAATGATTGTTTAGAGTTTGAACGCACTGGTTTGTCCAGTCTTGAATTGACAAACTTGTAGAAGGTATTTTGAAAAGAGAACTATACAATTTGCCGTTAAAAGAATAGTCATCTGCTATCTCTTTTTCTAACGTTTGCATTTTGTGATACTCTATTGCAGGATGTATAAACTCCAGTACAATTTTCCTTAGCTCATTAACAGCTTCCTTAATAGCGTTTGTTTCAAAATGATGTTTTGCTCTAAGCAGAGCAATCGGATAATGTTGTTTCCAGGGGTCTATTGAAGATGTATTGCCGAGCATTCTATCTTTTAGAGTTGTTCCTCTGACTGGGATAGTAAACGAACAATTATCTGACTTTTTTATTTTTTCCTGTAAAACTTTGAAGCATTTGGAAGTTCTGCGAAGCAGCGCGAAATGAATGGAGCGAAGCGGAATGAATGAGCGTTTAGCGAAGCGGAACGAAGGGCAGCAAACTAATAAATTTGGAAGATCTTTATTTTGTAAAAGCTCATTTGAAAAGCCTTGCGAATCGACGTTAGGAGATTTGCCAGGCTTGAAAGTAAACGAACAAATAATGGAGATTTTTATTTCCCTGAAAAAGGTTAAAATAAAAATTCGTGGATCCACGGAGCGAAGCGAAGTAAATCCACCAACGTGAGGGAGGGGGAAGTTTAAGAAATGATTCGTGCAGCCACGAATCAGGGAGAAGACTCTTACATTAAATTCTGAAATATATTCTTTAAATCCTAAAGAAAAACGTACTTTGACAATTGTGCCGGGTTCAATTAGCTATCGGGCATCAGCTCGGGAATAATCCCAAACATCGGCACTCAAAATTTACAAAGTAACCAAGGTTATACTTGACAATTTTATATTATCACGAGATATAAATAATCTATTAGAGACTAAAACTAAATGAATCTCATTAATAATAACCCATACAGAATACTTGGCTTACCAATAACAGCAAATGAAAAAGAAATTGCTCGGCAATTCAATACACTTGCGACTTATGCAGAGATGGGAAAAACAAAATTGTCTGATAACGATTACCCTTTTCTCACTCCTGTTAACCGAACAAAGTTTACAATTGAAGAAGCCAAAAAACAAATTGAACAGGATGATGCCAAATTACTCTATTCACTTTTTTGGTTTTGGGAAAATAATAGTGCAGATGAATTGGCTCTTGAAGTTTTAAAAGAAGGAAACACGGATAAAGCTATTGACATTTGGGAAAAAGTCGCGTTTACAAACAAACATAAAATTTACAAACCAATTGTTTTAAATGAAAACCTAATAGCCTCATCTACCCAATTTAATGATATAGCCGATGAAGATCATATTCTTAAAAAGGATGGAGATCAATATTTTGTTGAAAGAAAGAAAGAGGAAAATTATTCGATACCCACTGCATTTTATGAACTAAATTTTGAAGATAATTGGTCAATAGAATGTAATGTAAAATGGATGGATGGAGTTGACACTTTTAGTTATGGTATCGTTTTCGGTAGAGCAAAAGGTAGTTACTATTATTTCGGCATTGCCGGTAGTGGTAGTTATATGTATGGAAAATATGATGACTGGACGTACACTAAATATATTGATTGGACAGAGAATAAGAATTTCAATAAGTGGGGTACAAACAAGCTTAGAATTGAAAAAATTGAGAATACGCTCAAGTTTTTTATTAATGACGAACATGTTAACAATTGGGAAGCTGAGCCTTTTTTTGGGGAGTATTTTGGATTTAAAGTGACCAAAAATCAAAAAGTTTCATTCAGGAACTTAAAATTTTGTAAACTAATAGAAGATGAAATTTATGGCGAAGGACTGATTGTTTCTTTAAAGAATTTAAGCAACATAAAAAATCTTTCTACACTTTATTTAAGTCTTTCACTAGCATCAACAAAGGGAACTTTTAAAATCAATCATTTTGAGAAAGGAATTGCGCTAGCAAAATATATTTTCGCCAACGGAAATATAGAGGAATTTTCTAAACTTATTGTAGACGATAAATACAATTACAAACCTGAAAAGACTCTTCACTTTTACATCAATGACATTCTTGAATCTGTAAAGCCATTTATTGATAAAGAAGATGGAATTCCGATAAATAAACTTATTAATTCATTTGCTACGTTCCCAATTGAGGCAAAACACATTCTCAATAACAGATTTGTTGCAAAGCAAATTCAGAACATTGATCAAGAAATTGAGAAAGCACAAACTGCAAGAAGAAATGATCCAAAAACTGCAATTGATACAGGACAAGCTCTTGTTAGTAATACAAAAACAGATATTCTTCATTTGAAGAATATTTTAGACGAAAGTGATTTTCAATATCAGATAATAGCAGATAAATTGTCACTTGCCATTATGCAATGTGGCATTGACTCTTTTAATGTAAGAAAGACAGAAAAGGGAGAAATTGATTATCCTAATGCAATCGAAAGTGAGGAAAGATTTGTGCAGGAATATGAATACGCGTTAAGCATAGCTGTTTCACAACGAGTAAAAGAAAGAGTAAAAGAAAATTTGGAATCCTGTAAAGAGTTGATAAAAGATAAACATTTCTATCACTGCTGGTTCTGCGGTAAAAATCCCCCAAGTATTTCGAGTAAATTTGAAATCACAATTTATAAAGAAACATACCGCAGCTACTTTCCAAGGAGAGTTGAGTTTTCTTATGTTCCTATAGCTATTCCAAGATGTAGCAAATGCAAAGATTATCATGACAAGACTTCAAATAAATTCACTTTAATACCAATTGGGGGTGCAATCGTAGGTTGCGTAATTGCCGCTCTGATAAGTGAAGGTGGAGAATACTGGTTTCTTGGTTTGGTTGTAGGAGGTGCTATTGGATGGTTCATTAAAGAAGGGCTTAAAAGCCAGGAATTATCTAAATCTATTATTAAAGATACAAGTCAATCAACTATCAGCAAATATCCTGAACTACATAAAAAAATAATAGGGGGATGGAAATTTTCAAAACCATCTGCATAAAAAATGGGACAATGAAAAAAAATCTATTGACATTATTGCTTCTTACGGTTTGTGTTAACTTAGTTGCACAAACACCTGATTCAATTCTGACAAAGTCGGAATTTCATTCGGCAGTTTCAAAGCTCACAGACAAAATAAAAACGCTTGAAAAAAGCAATTCTGATTTACAGCAGACAAACTCAATTCAGAGAAAACAAATTGATAATATCACTTCGCAACTTTCAGTTACGAACTCAAACATTCAGCAGATTGCAGATTCATTGCACATAACTGTAAAGAATGTTTCATCTTCAAACAGACAAACCCAAAGTCAGATTCAGGACATAAACCAAACCATTACCAACAGGACACTTTACTGGATTATTGCAATATTAGCAGGTGCATTATTAAGTTTAATTGTATTCTTTGTTCTTAGGAATAAGCTATCATCAAACACAAGAAATTTAGATGCACAAATTGCCAAGACTAATGAAACATTACAGAACGAAGCCATAAAGCTTGATTCAAAACTTGTTGAGATTTTGCAATCTCAATTAAGCATTTTGAACGAAGAAAGAAAAATAAAAGATACTGCCGAAGTAAACCATAGGCTACCTTTGAAAGTTGGTGAAGAAATTCATCGAATGAGAAAACGAATTGAAAATATGCCACAAGATGTAAAGGGATTAAGTGCATTAACAAATTCACTTCAAAGATTAGAGGAAGAATTCAACGATAGCGGCTATGAAATTGAAGACTTGTTAGGATTAAAATTTAACCCCGGTTTAAATATTGAAGCGAGATTTGTAGATAAACCTGAACTTCAAAAAGGAGAAGAAATTATCACTGATGTTTTAAAACCTCAGATAAAATATAAAGGAATAATTATTCAACACGCAAAAGTTGAAGTTGGTAAATCATTTTAAAAATTAGAGAACAAAAATGGAAAGGACAAAAATTGATTATGGTATTGATTTAGGCACTACCAATTCTGCAATAGCACGAATGGAAAATGGAGAGGTGAAAATTTTTAAAAGTGATTCACTTCAAAAAGATACAACTCCGTCTTGCGTGAATTTTCGCAAAAGCACAATTATGGTCGGGGATAAAGCATATTCTTTATACACTAGAGAAAACCTTGAAGCATTTAAGGAGTTTTCAATAAACGGAAACTCAAACTTCAATTTCAATACATTCATGGAGTTCAAAAGAACAATGGGGCAGGATAAAACCTATACCAGTGCAAGTATAGGTCACTCATTTAGTTCAGAAGAGCTTTCATCAGAAGTTTTGAAAGAATTAAAAAGTTATGTTCGTGATGAAGATATCTTATCAGCAGTTATAACCGTTCCTGCGAAGTTCAGAAACAATCAGATTGATGCAACACAAAAAGCAGCAGAGTTAGCTGGTTTTAAACATTGCGAATTACTACAAGAGCCAATTGCAGCATCTATTGCCTATGGCGTAAGTGGAAAAAGTGTTCATGGTTATTGGTTAGTATTTGACTTTGGTGGTGGAACTTTTGATGCTGCTTTAATGAAAGTTGACGAAGGCATTATGAAAGTTATAGATACTGAAGGGGACAATCATTTAGGCGGAAAGGATATAGATTATGCAGTCGTTGATAATATTATTATTCCTTACCTAAGAGAGAATTTTAAAATAGATAAAATTTTGTCTGACGAATACGGTAAAAAGGCTCTGCGAGAAGCATTAAAGTATATGGCTGAAGAAGCTAAAATAACTATCTCATCACCTTCTAAAACATCTGCTGATATTTCAACCGATAATTCTCTTGGCGAAGATGAGGAAGGTACGGAGATAGATTTTGTTATTAAAATGAGTTTGGAAGATTTTGAAAAAGCAATTGCTTCTGTTTTTCAAAGAGCCATAGAAATTACAAAGAAAGTTGTAGAAAGGAATAATCTAAAAACATCTGATTTGGAAATGGTGCTATTAGTGGGTGGTCCCACTCTTTCGCAAACACTTCGCAGGATGCTTAAAGAGCAACTAAATACAAAGATTGATACAAGCGCTGACCCAATGACTTCAGTAGCTGTAGGTGCGGCTTTGTATGCCTCAACAAAAGATATTCCTTCTACACTACAGAAAAGAGACAAGGAAAAAATTCAATTGATACTAATGTATCCTCCAACAACCGTAGAAACAGAAGAAAATTTAGGTATCAAGATCGACAGAACACAATCGAAAGGAGAAATACCATCAAAGATTTATACAGAGATAAGAAGAAAAGATAAAGGTTGGTCAAGTGGCAAAGTTGAAATTACTGGTGATGCTGAAATAATTACTTTGCTTTTAACAGAAGGGAAATCTAATGGTTTTGAAATAACAATCTTTGATGAAAAAGGAAATCCTTCTCCCTGCGAGCCAGCTTCATTTAATATCATACAAGGAATCACAGCTCCCAATGCCACACTTCCATACTCTTTAGGTATTGAGGTTTTTGATGCAAGTTCAAGTTTAATAAAACCATTGGATATTATTCCTGGATTAGAAAAGGGGAAAAGCTTACCTGCAAAAGGGAAAAGTAAGTACAGAACCCAAAAGGATATTAGACCAGGTAATGCTCAGGATAAAATCAGAATTGCGATTTATGAAGGTGAACCAAACACAAAAGCATTTTATAATGAAGTTGCTGGATTTGTAAATATCACTGGAGAAGATTTGCCAAAGTTTCTACCTAAAGAAAGTGAAGTCGAAATCACGATTGAAGTAGATAAATCAAGGAGAATTTCTTTTAAAGCATATTTTACAGACATTGATGAAACTATAGAAAGAAATATTGGAGCCGATATTCAACCAGAATATGATGCAGTTGAATTGGAAACAGAAATTAAAAACGCTAAAGAACAACTTTCTAAAATTGAAAATGAATCAACAACAGTAGATTTATCAGAGATAGAAAAAAGAAAAAAAGAATTGGATGAGTTGAATGAAATATTAGAGAATGGAAGAACTGATTATAATACCAAGACAAAAGTTAAAGAAAGATTGAGAAATGAGTTAAAGGAAATTGATAATTTAGAATTGGAAAGTGAATGGGATAATGTTGAGATAGAATTGAACGAAGCAATTGAAGGTTTATTAATCGCAAATCAGCGTTATGGTGATGATAAAAATTCTCAGGTCGTTTCTCAAATTCAACTGACCTCAAAAAAAATAATCAGAGAAATGAATGTGAGGATGGCAAAAGATTTAACTCTTGAAGTGCGAAGAATTATTTTTCAAATTAACTGGCAACAACCCGGCTACCTTATTGGAACTATAAAATATTATGATGAACATTTTGGTGATTGTGCTTGGAAAAACAGAACCAATGCAAAGAGGTTGATTGAGGAAGCAAAGAGTATTATTACCAATAGTATGACGGTTCCGAAACTGCAAAATAAAATAAGAGAGATTTGGGATGAGCAACCCGATGGAACACCTCCTCCGGTTATTGGAATTGATGATGAAATATTAACAAGGTACTGATAAAAAAAGCAGGAAAATTATAATGGCATCTGTTGCAACTTTTTTGCTCTCAAAAGGAGAAATAATAAATGATACTTATGAAGTCCAGTTCTTTATTGGGCAGGGTGCCTTTGGGGAGGTTTATAGGGTTAAGCATAAATATTTAGGCATTCAGGTATTAAAAGTTTTCAAAGAAGAATATGTAAATAAGACTGACCTTGAAATAGTAACTCGTGAAGCTAAAATTCTAACTAAACTCACTCACCCCAATATCGTCAGGGTTTTTGAAACAAACTCTTTTCTAAAAGGAGAAAAAAAATTCTTCTTTATTACTATGGGGTTTATATCAGGTGAAACATTAACTCAGCTTCTAAAAAGAAAAATCCAATTACCAATACCTGTTGCGTTGTCAATTCAAAATGATTTGCTCACAGGTCTAAAGTTTGTTCAGGAACAAAGCCCTCCTATTATTCATAGGGACATAAACACGGACAACATTCTGTTGTCTTATGAAAAAGAAAAACCAGTAGCAATGCTTTCTGATTTTGGATTAGCACAATCTGTTGACCAGCTTTCTCATTTACCAGATGTAGCTGGGCGGTATATTTACTTCGCACCAGAATGCTTTTGGGGAACCTACTTACCTACAAGTGATGTATTTTCATCTGCGATAGTTTTGTATAGATTGATTACAGGGATGCATCCCTGGGAATACGATTTCGATTCCATCTCAGACGATAATTCTGAAAAAATAGCTACGATGGTTATTTCTGCTCGCAAAAAAGAAATTAAGAAACCATCATTTTACAATGATGGTTGCGAGCCGTACCTTGATTATGTAATTCTAAAAGCTCTTTCAAAAGATATTGAAGAAAGATACAAGTCCGCAGATGAATTTCTAACTGCTTTGAATGATACGGGTAAAGCAGAAACAAAACCAAAACTTGAAACCATAGTTGCAAATGGGAATCCGATTGTAAAAAAATCGGAAGTTCATTCAACAACTTTTAAAGTGAAAGAAAAGGGGAAGGGTTTTGATTTAATTGCAGGAATGAATGAATTGAAGGATACACTTTACCAGGACATCATTCTGCCCTTGAATGACAAGGAACTTTATGAGCAATACAAAGTTTCAATTCCTAACGGAATGCTTTTGTATGGTCCGCCAGGTTGTGGCAAAACTTTCATTGCCCAAAAATTTGCAGAAGAAATTAATTACAACTATGTAGAATTGAAACCTTCTGACCTCGCAAGTATATATGTTCACGGAACGCAGGAAAAAATTGCACAATTATTTAAAGATGCAAAAGAAAAAGCCCCGACAATCATTTTCATTGATGAGGTTGATGCAATACTTCCAAACAGGGAAGGCAATCTAAGTCAGAGTTACGCATCAGAAGTAAATGAGTTTTTAGCTCAAATGACAGAGTGCCATCAAAATGGTATTTTTATTATTGCTGCAACAAATCGTCCGGAAAAAATTGATCCTGCAATTTTGCGAACTGGAAGAATGGATAAAGTAATTTACTTAGCACCACCAGACTTGAGAGCAAGAAAAGAAATGTTCAAACTTCATTTACAAGATAGACCAACCGAAAAAAATATTGATATTGATAAATTGTCAGAACTTACAAACCTTTATGTGGCAAGCGATATAAAATTTTTAGTGAATGAGGCGTCCCGTAATGCTTTGAAGGAAAGAACAAGAATTCAGCAAGCACATTTGGAGGCAGCAATTAAAACAAATCCTCCTTCGATTTCTGAAAGACAATTGAAAAAATATGAGACCTTTAGAAATAACAGAAATTTCAATTAAATAAAAAATGAACTTCATAGTTGAAAATATTATAAAAGTCATTCTTAGTGTTTTATTTTTTGTATGTCTTTTAAATATGCCTTATGGTTATTTTCAACTAGTTCGATTTATTGCATTGGTTGGCTTTGCCATTCTTGCATATAAGGAGAATGTACAAGGACGCAAAACAGAAGCTATCATTTATGTTTGTTTAGGAATTTTATTTCAACCTTTGGTTAAAATTTCTTTGGGTAGACAAATTTGGAATATAGTAGATGTAGTGGTTGGAGTTGCATTATTAGTTTCTCTTTTTATGCGACCGTCTAACAGCCCACGGTAAAGCAAGCACATTTGCAAGGCATACAAAGCCTGACACAAAGCCAACCTTGCAAAAGAGTTTGCTTTCCAACACACGGGTCACCCCCCTGCCATTCGTAGCGACACAGGCCTACAGAGTAGAAGTACGAACGCCTTACATGGATTTGCCAAAATGAGGGCGGACGGAAGCCGTGTTTCAACTTTCATTTTTCAATTTGGCTTCATATCCAGCTTGACGTTACTAATTTAGCTATGTGAATATCATCAACTTTTATTTATAAATTTAGCTTAAGCAGTTAACCAGGCGTACGAATTTGTAATTTCATACCTGCAGCAACACTCAAGGTTACTGCCTAATTCAAAATTCAATATCTAACGTTTGTGCGTACACGCCTTTTTTAAATGTTTTGGTAACTGTCTTTCCCTGGTAGGTCTCTGCTTTCACTTTGTATTTTCCCGGCACTACTTTTATCGCGATCATGGAAACGTAACTGCAATCAAACATATCTGATAAATATTGCCTTCCGGTGTCGTAATTATATAAATAAATTCTTGCCCTGCATTCATTGGTAATGCTTACCAATACATCATTTGATACTTTTGGTTCTGCCTTCTTGCAACCGGAAAGAATGATCATTGGTATTCATCAGTTCATTGCCATCTCAACCTTTATAAAGTTTTATGATTCTTCAAAAGTCTTTTCATTTACAGTAAAGCAATAAATAATGAAGATTTTTATTTCCCCGGGAGAAGTTTAAAATAAAAGTGAGTGGATCCGCGAAGCGAAGCGGAGTAAATCCACGAACGAAGCGGATTAGAATTAAATGTGTGGTCAAGATGTGCAAGCAAAAATCAAATATCCAATTCTCAGCGCCTTCAAACATAGTATGGAAGGCACTTTAGCAGTAAATGAATAAATTTTTAAGATTTTTATTTCGTAAAAGCTCATTTGAAAAGCCTTGCATTTTTTTACACAGTTCATGTTAGCAGGCGTATTTTAAATGACCCCTAGTAGTTTTTGAAATTCTATTTTTAAAGGTGAAATTATATTTGGAATATCTTCACTAATCCTCTTAGACGCATTTATCATTTTTTTCCATGAATCCCTTCTTTCTTCTTTGGTTAATTCTCCCCCACTTATTGATTCCATTCTCCGAGGTTCGAAATAATCCCAATTTGCCGATCTATATTCTGTTCTGACATTTTCTAACAAAGAAACTGTCGAATCATTAAAATAGAGCTTGTTTAATAGAAGATACATTTCAAAATCATGAAATGCTTTTTGAGCAGTATTTACTCTTTCCTCGTCTTCCTTTTTTGCATCTTCGACCACAAATTGAACAATTGATGACATTGCTCTCATTGATAAATCAAGCTCAACAAGTTTTTTATACATTGTGTCAATAATTGTTAGCCGCCTTTCATGTAAAGTGGTCTGTTTATTAAAATGTAACGATGCTTCAGATTTATATCTTTCAAGATCAGTATCTAGGGTTAATTGATAGCTTCTTATTGTGAAGTCAAGTTCTTGCTTGTATGTTTCAAGCTTGCGACTTGAAGAATTGTCAATGATGCGTTGGATAGCATATGCAATTATTGAAAAAACTCCTAAGTCACGCAGTAAGTTTATCCATGTCATTTTTTAAAATTAAGGTATGTCAAAATATAGCAGCCAACGACGAGCAGGCATTGCCGATAGTGGGGAATTTTATATTCGCCCGCCCGGAACTGCTGCCTGGCTTTTTGATGATAAAGTTAAATATTAAGAACTAAAGCTGGGCTTTATTCGTCAAGCCCCGAACCACAGCACAACAGAATTACCGCTGTTGATTGTTTCAATGTCCAGCCCCACTATTGGCAACCAATGTTAGGCGATGTTTTGACTTAATTTAGTTAAAGCGTTTTCTAATCTTTGCAAGTCTGTTTTTAAACCATTTTCTTTAAATGATTTTATTATTTGCCTGTCCAAACACTTTATACCATAAGTTCCTTCTTTTCTATTATGGTCTAGATTCTCCTGCTCAAGCAAGTAGTTAATAAACAGTTCTGTTGTTTTAACTCTACCACTTAAATTTCTATTACCATCTCCGTCACATTCTGGAAATGCAGCTGTTATTTCGTCAAAATATTTATCATTGTATATTGGTGTGTCTTGAAGCACAAGGTCATAATAAAGAAATGTGTTTAAAAGATTTTTCAGATAATAAGAGCCTGCTGGTGTTATACCGATTTCATTTGAAAAATCCAACGTAGTTTGTTCTTCAACGTCCGATGCGTAATCATTAGTAAAGATTAATCCGTTGCTATGTAGCAGATTTAATTCTTCGAGAATAACTTCAGTATTATACCCTGCTTTAATAAAATCGTTGATAATTGAAGATATCAGAATAAAATTATTTTTTTTGGAGACCCCAGTATTATTGTCAATAATATAGTCTAAAAGCCGAATTTTTGTAAAGTGATTCTTATTATTTGTCGAAGGATAATAGATGTTAAATAATACACTTCTATTTGTTTGATAATAGTAGTTTGATTCTAATGCAACTGATTTTATAAACTCCCAAATAGGAATATTGTTTTTGCCATCCTTTCCATATTCAAATGACATGTACATATTAGTTTTAGTATGGCCTGACAGTAAGAAAAATTTAAATTTTTCCAGACCATTCCTGATATTAGGATAAGAGGTTTCCTCTAAAAAAGACAAAATTTCCGAATTTGAACGTTCAAATAATACTGTATATAAATTTGAAAATAAGGCATTCAAGCTTCCTTCGCCTAATTCAGCCTTATAATTATCAAGAACTATTTTTATTGCCTGAAATTTAAAATGCTGAAGTACATATTTTATTCTTTTATCCAATACTTCTCGATATGGCGGTGCTGTTATGTGAAATACAGTCGAATGATATGCATCAAAAGGTGGTTTGTTTTTGAATTTATAAAAATAACCTTCTCTCAAGCTTATTAATGTCATTACTTTAAGATTACGATGGAAAGAGTGGCCTAGAATAAAAACTTCCTTTTGTATTTCTTCATCCAATTGGTCTGCATTATCAATAACTATACATAATCTTTTATGAACTTGTTTTACTAAATAATTTGAGATTTTGGCTAAATGGGAAATGGGGTCTTCTGCTTTTTTTTCTAAAAACTCACTAATCTTAATATTTAATTTTTCTTCTTCTTTAATATGCTCCCAAAAGCCTTTTTTTTGGTATTCAATTTCTGTCTTGTAGATTATAGACAGTACTTTAAAATTATTTAAGTTTAAAGTCGCATATTGTTCATAAAGTTGGTCCAATAACTTTTGATAAATACGTTTAGTGTCTTTTACTGTTGATTCAGTTTCGTTTCTAAAATCGAGATAGAGCAAAGGCCTGTTTTTCTTTATTCCTTTATCTAATACAACCTCTAAAAAATATTTTATAAAAGTAGTTTTTCCAGCACCTGTGCTACCAATAATTATAATCGGGTCAGGTAATTTACTTTCTGATTGACTTATTTGTTCAGTTAACTGTTTATGAGTTGCATCTGTATTTTGTACAGGGTTTATTCTGCTATCAAAATTGGGAGGATTGTCGGAAAAAATGAATCCCAATTCGGAGTTGTACTTTTTTATGTCATTATTTTTTACATAACATTCTTTTAGAATTTTTTCATCTTTAAGGTTTTCCAAATTGTAGATTTCTTCAAATACTTCAGTGATTATTGGAATTAGTTCATGACTTATTTTGTTCCTTACTAATTCATCATCTTTCTTCTTGAAATTATTTGATTTAACAATCGTCCTGCCTAGATTACTTTCACTAAATAATTTAAAACGACCATAATGATTTACAAACTCTTTTGAAATAGTTTCATAAAATTCAATGAAGTGAGAATCAATTGTGTCAATTGATTGATAAATTAAAACTTCATTTTCCAACCAGTCAGTGCCATCTGTATTCAAAAATTTCCCAATTATAAACTGTTTGCCGTTTGTAATAATCCCGTATAACAAATTTCTATTAAAAATATAGCCCCTTATTTGGTCTATAACCTTCTTGTTTGGTTTATAGATTGTTTTTAGTTTTACTTTCCTTGCCTTTTCTGGAATTTTGAATTCCACGAATGTTTTTTTTGCTTCGACTACAAAGCGAAAAATAGAAGTGCTTATTTCATAGTCATAATAGCCTACCTGAACAAACCTCTCTCTTTCAATATCGCTTTCTTCCCAGCCCAGTATGTCTTTAAAAAAAACATCTATGATTTTGCTTCTTGTATCTGATTCCGAAATATCAGAAGAACTATATGTTAATAATTCTTCCTTTTTGGATAGAAAGTGTTCGTATGATTTGTCTATTTGGGTCATAGCTTAATTTTTATGAAGGTGCTAAAAAATATCGCCTAACACACAAATATATGTTATAAGAAGGGGTTATTTTCATTTTCCGGAAGCGGAATTTCTTTTGAATTCGGTGTCTGAAAATAGTAGTATTTGCTCCAGTAAATGTTTGCGCAAAATTTGTATTGCTGTATCAATAAAACTGCAGATCTTTTTTTCACTTTTGAAGTTGCTGAAATCAAATTCCTGAACTTTTTTAGCGGTGGAAATTTTAAAAATATCTCCCTGGATGTAACAATGAAAAAGCGTAGCATTTTTCTGGGTTGCCATTTTCAATACTTCTTTTTTGAAGGTATCAATTGTGGTTACAGTGTGCATGAAAAATAATTTAGTCAAAATTCAATATTTAACGTTTGCGCATAAGCGCCTTTTTTAAAAGTTTTGGTAACTTTCTTTCCCTGGTAAGTTTCTGCTTTCACTTTGTAGGTTCCCGGAGCTACTTTTATCGCTATCATGGAAACATAACTGCAATCAAACATATCTTCCAAATATTGCCTTCCGGTGTCGTAATTATATAAATAAATTCTTGCTCTACATTCGTTGGTAATGCTTACCAATACTTCGTCTGAAACTTTTAAATCTTCTTTCATGCAGCTTTGCAAAACTGTTGTGGTAATGATGGCCATAATGATAATTTTTTTCATGGTTAATTAAATTTGGTTTCCGGCGGTTGGTGGTAGAAGTAAATAAGTTTACCGTCTGAATCGAAAGAATAAATAAAATCTCCGGGGCTGCTTTTGTAATTATTGAAGCAGATTTTTGAAGCGTACAGCTTAGCTTTTTCGCCAAAAAATTGTATATCAGACTGCTTAAAATTTTCAATGTAGAAAACCGCTTTGTTTGTGTCTGCAGCATTACGATAGAAGAATACAATACCTCTCACTATTGGCGAATTGGTGATGTATCTTGTAGAGTTATTGAGCGGAAATTTTTTAAGAAAGAATTGTTGTTCCTGCGCGAAAGCCGCACCTGTGGTGCAGCAAAATAAAATGATAATTATCTTTTTCATGATTAATTGATTTGAATGTATTTGAGATAACCGTTAATAGATTAGGTTTTCACGATGTGAATTTTTGATTTTAAAAACGCAATCTTGTTGTTTAAGGCCGTGAAGTTTTCAGGAAAAACGGGAACGTTATTTAACGAATTTTCATAAGACGATTTCAATTTCTGGATAGATTTCATCGCCATCTCTTTCGCAGAAAGATCGGTTGAATTCAGGTCTTTCAGCGCTTTGTTGTATTCAGCCTGGATAACTTTATTCTCTTCTTTCTTTTGCTGTATCTCCTGCAATTTGGCATTATATAATTCCTTTTTGGTAGAAAGTTCCTGCAAGGCATCAAAGAGTTCCTTCTCGGTTTGCTTATCCGTACTGTCAATATTTTGCGATGAAAAAACCGGGTTAAAAACATAATCCATTTCAACCGATGTGCTGGATTGCGGTTTGTTATTTTGAATGAAATTAAGCGGCAACGACGTTTGCATTTTTAAAGAAATAATTGGCATGTCGTGCAGAAGATTTTGCAAACTGTCAAAGGAAAGATTGGTGGGTGTTATTTCATTTCGGTTGTAAAGAGCCGTGTAGATTTTAAAGGCTTCCATTTTTAAATTTTCAAGGGTGTCGGCAAGATGAAATTCATCTATTGAATTCTGAAGGGCTTTAAATTCAGTGTAGACTTCGTTTTTCAAGGTTTGTGCCGCTAATTTATTGCGCCGGATTATTGAAGAAATTTTATTTTTGATTGCGCGGCGAAGTCTCGCTTCCTGGATAGGCGCGGAAAGATTGAGCGAAAAAGAAAAACCGCCTGTAAAAGGCGAATATCCCGGAGAGGGAAGATATTGGAGCCAGTGGCTTTGTTTGAAGATTTGAATTCTTCTATCTGTGAATCTGAAAGGTCATCATAATAATCATCAATGTAAGAATAGAGCGAATCGATTGGCGGCAGGGAAAGCAATTGTGCTGAAGTTTCGGCTTGAAAAGTGGGAAACGGGAGTTCAGCCAAATTATGAGGATTCGATAAAAATCAAAAGATTTTTCCGGGTGAAAGATTTTCAGAACATTTCAGAATATTTTTTGAAAAGCTTTGAAGCGAAGGAAAAAACAGGAGATCCGGAAGACGTTTTAACACTGAAAAATCAGCTGTTAGAAGAGAAGGATAAAAGAATTGAGTCTTTGGAACAAACTATTACCCTTTTGAAAGAGGCGCTGGGAGGATATGAGACGAAAAAGAAGGGTTAGTAAAAACGTTAGTAAAGGCAGTAAAATTTAGTAAAAAAGGTACGGCGCCAAGTATAAAAAAATCAAAAAAATGGGTAAGTCAGTTCTTACAAGCAGTGGGTCCGCGGTTCGAACCCGTGTGCTCCCACAGATATCCGCTTAATTGAGAGGTAATGGATTAGATATTTGAGAAAAAGGTTAAATAAAATCAATTTTTATACAAATGAATTATTCACTTTACGCAGGCGCTCATGTTGTCGTTTCTTTTCATTCAATGCATAGTATTCAATTGTAATAACAGGTGTAGTATGGCCAGCCATTACTGAAGCATCCTTTATATCTAAAGCATTAGCGGTTTCATCGATATTCAAATGTTTCAGGCTATAAAAATCCGCCGTAATATTTAGTTTCTTCTTTACATGTACATTCCATCGCCTGGTAATTTGTTCCCTGATGATTTTCTTTGATCCTGGCTTTAATCCAACGCTGAACAAATAATCTTCCGGCTTTGCGTCTTCCAACAATTCTATCCATAATGGCAAAGCAATATCTTTAATGGTTCTATATACTTCCCTCTTTTGACTTCCCTTTTTTATTAAAATTTTGAAACGATGCTTTTCCACATCAACATTTTTTGCCTGTAAAGCCAGCATCTCATTTTCTCTTGCTCCTGAATGAAAAAAAATATTTACAAATCTCCAAAAGGTGTAAAAATTTAGCTTTAAATATTTATCTATTTTTTCCCTTTCTTTGTCTGATAATAATTCTCTGATTTTTTTTATTGTTTTTCTTTTTGAAAGGTCTCTTATAGGATTATTTTCGACAGTCTCTAATTCCATCAGCTCCTTAAAAAGAATCATCAAATAAGACCTGTATTTATTAAACCTATGGGCAGAAAGGTTATCATTGACCTCTAAGTATTCAAAAATAATTTTTATGTGTTTCCGGCTTATTTCAGATATAGGAATAGCTGAAAACTTTAAAGCATCCGAGGCTGTTTTTAATTTTGATAGACAACTTTTCATATCAGCCAAAGTTGACTTTTCCAATATCAATCTGTTTTTTGCTTTTTCAATGGCTGTAAGCCAATGTGTAGCCGGTGGAATCTCATAATTATTTTCAAAAGGCGGAATTTTTATTTTGGTGATAGGATTATATCCTTCATCCTTTAGTAAATAAATTAATTCACTTAAAATAATTTTTACAGCCTCCCTTCTTTCTGACAAAGTTTTTAAACGATTGATGCCTCCCTTTACGATAAATAATTTACCGTTCTTATATTTTTCTTTAAAAACGGGATCGTGAAAATAGTACTGAATGTACCAATCATTTTTGAGTGAGGCACCAGTGTTTTCCCAATTAGAGGGATAAACTGTGGGATCGCTGCAAGAGCAGCCGTTAGGTAGTAGCATTATTAACTGTTTTATTAACTGTTTGATAATACTACAGAGCAAGAGAGAATTTAAATATGCTTAAATGCTTATCAGATAAGGATTTAAGGTTGTATCGGGGAGCGGACTTGAACCGCCGACCTTCGGGTTATGAATCCGATGCTCTAACCAGCTGAGCTACCCCGACATTTTGGGGCGCGAAGATAAGACTTTGAAGAAAAAATACAATGCGAAAAGACAATGAAATATTATTTCAATTATTTTCTTCCTGGATAAATTTCCAATGCTTTTTCCAGGCAATCCATAGCACTATTGATTGCTTTCACATTTAATACATAAGCTATTCGTACTTCATTTTTACCCAAACCTTCAGTAGCGTAAAATCCACTTGCGGGTGCCAGCATCAAAGTAGCTCCCTTATAACTAAAAGATTCCAATAACCATTGACAAAAAATATCTGCATCATTGACAGGCAAGGCAGCTATTGCATAAAAAGCACCTCCGGGTTTGGGACAAAATACCCCCGGAATGTTATTTAATCTTTTTACGAGCGTGTCTCTTCTTAATTTGTATTCTGCTTTGGGTTTTTCAAAATAGTTTGAAGGAAGATCCACCGCAGCTTCACCTAAAATTTGTCCAAAACCAGGAGGACTTAATCTTGCCTGGGCAAATTTCATGGCTGTTTGCAAAACTTCTTCATTATGGGTAATCAAAGCGCCAATTCTTGCTCCACAGGCACTGTAACGTTTGCTGATGGTGTCCATTAAAATTACATTTTCTTCAGCGCCCTCTAATTGCATAGCACTAAAATGTTTTCCTTCGTAACAAAATTCGCGATATGCTTCATCAGAAAATAAAAAAAGATTGTGCTTTTTTATAATCGTTTTCAACACTTCCAATTCTTCATGGCTATATAAATATCCTGTTGGATTATTTGGATTACAAATGATGATGGCCTTTGTTTTTGGAGTTATTACTTTTTCAAATTCCTCAATTGGTGGCAAAGCAAAACCGTTTTTAATATTGGAGGTTATAGGCTTTACTGAAATGCCCGCTGTTACTGCAAATCCATTATAATTTGCATAAAATGGCTCAGGAATTATAACCTCATCTCGTGCATCAAGACAACTCATCATACCAAATAAAATCGCTTCGCTTCCACCTGTGGTAACTATTATTTCATTGTGATCCACATTAATATTTACTGATCGGTAATATTTTACCAATTTTTTTCTATAGCTTTCATTCCCCGCACTATGACTGTATTCCAGAATTTTAAAATCAGAGCGACGAACCGCCTCTAATGTTTCAGGAGGTGTTTCTATATCCGGCTGTCCAATATTGAGGTGATAAATAGTAATTCCTCTCTTCTTTGCATCTTCTGCAAAGGGAACCAATTTTCTGATTGGAGAGGCGGGCATTATTTTGCCCCGATTACTTATTGAAAGCATAAGACAAAGATAATTGAGAAGAAGTAATTTGTAGCTGATCTATAGTATTTGATTTTTAATTTTTTTAGAAACAAAAAGGCCTGAAATGCTTATTTTGTTGCACTTCAGGCTTTCGTTTGTAGCACGTACGGGATTCGAACCCGTGATTCCTCCGTGAAAGGGAGGCGTCTTAACCCCTTGACCAACGCGCCGGTTTGTTTAAAGGACGGCAAAGATACTCGCAGGGAGTTTTGTTGCCAAATATTTTATATCTTTTAAGGAAGGAAAAATGGAAAGAAAAAAATTATTTTTTAAAATTTCGGACAAGGAATTCCTTTAAACCCCGCAGGCTTCTTAACGTAGATCAAAGAGATTTCCATGCCACCTCTGCTTTGTGAGGCTGCTTCAAGGCTGGAAACATTTACATCATAACTGAACCCTAATCTCATGCCTGAAAATTCCAGGCCTATATACGGAATCAGGGCGTCACCTAACCGATACCATAAGCCTGCATATACATTGGAAGGATCTTCACTTTTTGAATCGATAGGGGCCGCCAAAGCGCCGCCAATAACAGTTTCTGTAGCGTTGGCCTGGTATTGAAAAATAGCGCTTGTATGTAATGTAAGAATATCTGAAACGGGGAAATATCCGCCCGCGCTTACAGTTGTTCGTGGAGCTATGTTCCAACTCGCACCCAGAAAACTTTGATGAGGACGATTAATGTGATACATAGAAGCACCTATATAAAAATTATTACTTTCATCAGTTGAAGCCGAAAATAATAATCCAGCATTTACATCAAAGTAATTTACGTTCAGATTTTCACTATTAAAGACCTCCCGGGTTACTCCGGTAAAACCATATGGAGTAAGCTGGTCTTCAAAATAGAGTTTGCTATCATCCAATCTCTTTTGTCCATAACTTCCCTGGAAACCAATTCCTATTTGCTTAAAACCGTCTTCATCCAAAGTTTTTTGATAAGAGGTGGATAATCCTACATAATTGCTGGTAAGTACTCCGCCTCCTGCTTTATCTGTAAGCGCTATAATTCCTATTCCCCACCTATCATAATCGGGAAGTTTGTCTTTTAAAATATCAAAATCCACGCTTAATGTAGAAGTAGTATATACGTTACTGAATGCAGGCCATTGATTGCGGTAGTTTCCGGCTACACGAACTGTTCCATCAAATTTTCCGGTAAAGGCAGGATTTAAGGTAAGCGGAGAAGAAAAGAACTGGGAAAAATGCGGGTCCTGAGCATTTACAAAAAATGAGATGCTTAAAAATATACTCAAAATAGCAGTGGTCTTTTTCATTTGTTTTTTAAATTCCGGTAATAAAGGTAAGAGATAAAATTAATTCTTCAAATGGTTTATTTTCATCGGGTAAGGGAAAAATATAATTCCATTTTAAGAACTTGTAATATTATTTTACCAGTTATTTTTTTGTTCTTCATTTGTTCTCTCAGGAACATCTGCAGGATGGCTTCGCCACTCAGGATCATATTTTACTATTATTGCAAGCCAAACCGTTCTTGATATTCGCATAAGCACGGGTTGCAAGGCAAGCAATAAAACAGAATTCAAAATAAGCCAATAATATACCCGGTTGTCGTTATACGATATTCCTATCAGTAACCACCATGCAAGAAATGTAAAAATACTTATTGCAAAAGCAATTCCATAACTTACATAACCGGATCCATAATAAAATCCGACTTCTATGTCAAAATACTGCCCACACACTTCACATGTTTCATGCATTTTCATGAATCCTTTTGAGTAAGGCTTTTTATTTACAAACATATTACCAATACGGCATCGGGGGCATTTGCATTGCAATAAATTTAAAATTCCAGGCTTTTCTTCCCGGTTTTCTATGTCCATTTTTGACATGTTTTACTAGCCGCAAATTTAAGATTTAATAAGAAATTAAATGAATACTGAATGCTCAAAGCCTAAGGCTCATAGGCTAAATTGCTTTCACTTCCTCTTTATTTTTCACGCCTATTTTATATCCATAAGTGGCAAAATACAGGATGAATAAATAACAAGGAACCATTATCCAGAATGCCTGTTGATAGCCTATATTTTCTCCAAGTACTGCCCATATTTTTGGCAATATGGCACCGCCGGCAATACCAATGATTAACAATGCAGAGCCTGTTTTGGTAAATCTCCCTAATCCATGAATGGCTAATGGCCAGATAGCGGGCCAAACCAGCGCATTAGCCAAACCCAGTAATGCAATAAATAATATTGAAGTGTATCCGGATGTAAAAATAGCAAACAAGGAAAATATGACACCCAGAATTCCAGAGGCTTTCAAAGCAGTAGTTTGCGAAAAATACTTTGGAATACCGGCAATACCTATTAGATACCCTATCAGCATGCCGATCATCGTGTAAGATGTAAAATGTTTGGCAATATCCAGGCTGATGCCTATGGCTTTTCCATAAACCTGGATAATATCACCTGCCATTACTTCTACTCCGGTATATAAAAACAAAGTAACAAAACCGATCCATAAATAAGGAAAGCTAAAAATCGTTTTACCATCATTGTGATGTTTTGTTTTTTCATCAGTTTCACCTTCCGCTTTCACTTCGGGTAAACTTGAAAAATAAATAAATATTGCAAGAGCAATAAGAACAACGGCGATAATAATATAGGGAACGATTACTCTTGATGCTAAGGCATCCAATTCTACTGCTTTTTGGGTTACATCTAATGTCTTTAATCTTTCTATCAAAGCATTTGAATCTTTTAGTAAAAAAGCGCCCATAACCAGCGGTGCCAGAGCACCGGCTCCTTTATTGCAAATACCCATAATGCTTATTCTTTTTGCAGCGCTTTCTATCGGACCAAGGATCGTTATGTACGGATTGGAGGCGGTTTGCAATAATGCCAGGCCGGTTCCAATGATAAATAAACCTGTAAGGAATAATCCGTAAGTTCTTGTTTCAGCAGCAGGAATAAAAACAAGCGCGCCCAAAGCCATAACAATTAGTCCCCACATCATACCATTTTTAAATCCTGTGCGTTTCAAAACCCAGGATGATGGAAAGGCCATTACGGCATAAGAAATATAAAATGCAAAGGTTACCAATACAGCCTGTGAAGTTTGTAGTTCGCAGGCGATTTGGAGGTATGGAATGAGTGTACTATTTAGCCACGTTACAAATCCGAATATAAAAAAAAGAATTCCGATAATTACAATTTGCGAAGTGTAATTTGGTTTTTGATTAATCAGATCTTGATGCATGCTTAAATTTTATGGAAGAAAATTAAGTAGTGAAAATATGGAAATAAAAGTGAAAATCTGTTATCGAAATTCTTTAGAGTAATAGCAATTGAGGGTTTTACGTAGTGACACTTAAGAAGCAAACGTTTGCGCAATTTTTTACTTTGCAGATAAAAAATCAGAAATCTTAATCGATAGATACCAGATTTGTTTCTTTATTATAAATGAAAAGAATGACAAAAGTAAACCGGTAGAAATGAAACCATTTTAAAGTGAAGCAGAAAATAATACCCTACTCGTCTGATCGCTCATAACATTACCGCATTGTCGTTATAATTCAACTACCTTATACATCACATAATCCCTTTCTCCTAAACTTTCAGTGTAAGCCACCAAGGCTGAATTTTTGTCAATTGATTTTATCACTGGAAAAGTAGCATTGCCGGTTTCAGAGGTGATGAATTTTTTTACCGGATCATCACCTGCTGCATTTCTTATTTCTATACCGATGCGTGAGGTAGAAATATTTTGTCTAACAAGATTTTGGTTCCAAACAATAGCAATATTATTATCTACGGAAGTAATCTGGGAATGCCTCGAAGCTATGCCGCTCACTTTTTCTTTTGTTGAAAATGATTTGCCTTCGTTATTGGAATTGCAATAATAAACACCCCCGTTTTTCTCTCCGGTAAACCAGGTAAATTGAATTCCATCTTTATTCTCCGTCATTGCCGGACCAGTGTGCGGACAACCAAAAACCACCCAATTATCTTTACTAATTCTTTCGGGAGTAGAAAATGTTTTTCCATTATCTGTAGAAATTGCAGTTACCATATCACGAATGCTATCATTTATGATGGCTCTGTAAAGGATATGAATATTCTTTTTGCTGTCAACAAAGAAATCAGTCCGGCAACAGGGACAACAGGGCTCACTTACCATTCTTTCATTGCCAAACCCTGAATTGCCATTGGTTTCAGCGAAATATAATGCGGAACCATCAGCCTTAATTTTCTTCCTGTTATCAAGCCAGATAATACCAATATTTCCATTTGGTAATATTGCCATATCAAAATATCGCTGGTCATAACCTGCAGTATCCTTTACCAATCTCTCCGGTTTGGCCCATGTAGTGCCATTATCAAAAGATTGAGAATAATATACCACATCCGAATAAGCATTTTTAGGATTGGGATTTGCGGATCCCCATGTAGCTATAACTTCTCCGTGTGGATTAAAAATTATTTTTGGCAAATTCTCTCCATGTGGATGGATGTTGTTACTTCCGGGAATTACTATCGTTTTACCAAACGTTTTACCGCCGTCTTTTGAAACGGCATAACAGTAAACTGATGTAACAGAATCCGTCTTTTTGATCCAGCTCAATACAATGTTCCCCTTTCCGTCTTTAGTAAGATAAGGGCACGATCCTTCTGAAGTATCTATATGCATTGCATTTGAAGCGCTAATATTTATTTTCTTTTCACTGTTAAAACAGGATTGAAAAATAAATCCCATGCTGATAATTATTAAAAAAGATATTTTTTTCATAATGAAAATATTTAATTGATCCTATTAATTTATTAATCCGTGTAATTTATTTTTTACCAAAATGATAAGCCACGCCAATATTTACCGTACTTAATTGTCCCGGCCGGTAAGTAGTACCATAAGCACTTTTTTCAACAGTTACCGCGTAATTTTTATTGGTTACATTTATCCAATTGACCCATGTTTCAAAATGTTGAAATGCATATCCCATTCTTGCATTGAACTCTGTAAATCCATTATATTTTGAAGTGTTTTGAGGATCTGTAAAATAAGAACCGAGGCTTTGGCTTTCTATGGCTATTCTAAACCCATTTAAATAATGAGGCTTATAGGTAATTTCTCCGTTCAATATATATGAAGGAGCTTGTGGCATATCATTCCCATTTAAGCTTTTTCCCTCTTGTACAAAATCCACGTATTTATGCTTTGCAACGGTGCTGCCTACACGAAATCTCAGATCTTTTACGGGAGCGTATTTTACATTTAATTCTATTCCTTTATGGCTGGTTATGCCGGTATTTTCATTGATATAACTGCCATTGGCCAATTGGGTACTAACGATTTCATTTTTCCCCTGAAGATCATATATTGATGCTTCAGCATATCCTTGCTCTTCCGCAAAAGCAAACCAGCCTCCTATTTCATAATTCGTATAGGAAGAGGGTTCTAAGGTGGGCGCCTGTACACCCGTGTATAAATCACTGATATTAGGTGGAGCAAAACCAACACTATAATTCGTGTATAAGCCCCTGTCATTACCAAAATTATAGGTAAAACCAATCTTGGGAGAAAAATGATCAAAATGATTGGTTGCATCAGGAGCTCCGGAGTAAGCGCCAGGTGGTAAGTAATTATCAAATTTATAATCCAGGCGGTCATAACGTGCTGCTAGAACAATTCTTAATTTGCTTACGGGATTATATTCGAATTGCGTATAGGCCGCTGTATTCAAAAGGTCAACTTTATAATTAGTTAGAATGCTATCACTTGACTGGTACTTATAATAAACCCCATTGGGATCCTTATCAATGCTGATATAATTGGCCAGGTAAGTAGCAGGACTGAAATCTGCGCTCATACCTGAGATCCATTTCACATGGATCGAATTTATTTTTTTGGAATGTTGCACAATCAGACCGTAACTATGAAACGCATCAACATTAATTTGCCCTATAGCTGAAGAAGAATTATCTGCTACATCAGCAATATCATAAAAAGGATTTTGTCCGATGGCTGAATGCCTGTAAAAAAGTGTAAAGTTCGTGGTGTTATTTTCATTCCATTTTTTAGAAAGTGTACTTCTAAGCCTCAATGCATTTACTTTTCGATAAGTAAACCGGTATAAACTTGCATAATCTTTACTATAAAATTCAGCACTGTCTAATCCTCCTATTTGATCAGTATAGTAATTAATATAATCGGCTACTGTTGTCAATTTTGTATTAGGATTAAAAGCATAATCCGCTCTAAATGTAACTGCGGTTTTGTGAAAATCGTTGTGATCTGCTATGGCCTGGGTTTGATCGGCATAATATCCTCCCACATAAATTCCCAGCTTTTTATAAGTATTGCTCAAATTAAAATCGGTGCGCTTATAGCCACGAGTTCCTGCTTCGGCCTGTATTTTTCCTGAAAGAACAGGCGATGGTGATTGGGTGATGAAATTAATGGCGCCTCCAACTGCTTCACTTCCATATAAAGAAGAAGCAGGGCCTTTGATAACTTCTATCCTTTGTAATGATGCCTGGTTAATTTCAATCAATGCATTGTGATTGAAGTCACCAACCGTTCTTATTGGAATTCCATCTTCAAGATATAAATATAGATTGTTGTAGCCCAATGGCTGCCTGATAGCCATACTGTGTTGTTCGTTGCCCAGGTCAACCATAAAAACTCCGGGTACTTTATTCACCAGCATATCAAGCCGGGTAGCTTTTGTATCGTTTATTTGTGTTTTGGAAATCACGTCAATTGCTACGGGAACGTCAGTTCGCTTTTGTAATTCGCGGCTTCCAGATACAATTACCTCATTTAAACTACCAAAAGACGGGAAAAGAGAAACTACTATTTTTTGATTGTTTACTGCTCTCTTAATTGAATTATATCCAATAGAAGTTACCAGAATACTATCTGTTTCCGGCAAAGAAAAATTACCATTCGGGCCCGATATCGTACTTATTTTATGTTGCAAATCCAGGATGGTTGCTCCCTGTAAACCCTGGTGGGTAGCATCATCTATGATTGTTCCTGTTATTCGTGTTTGTGCAAAAACTATATTGATTGCTGTCAATAGCAATACAGTTAAGCATATACGCTTATTCATCTGTAAATAAATTTTAAATTAAATAATACTCTACCTCCGCAATATTGCGGGGATATATTTTGCAATGATTATTAAAAATAATTATGCAGAAGGCGGATGAAAAATGCTGCGGTGAAAGGTAGAGAGTGAACCATCATTCATAATAATAAATAATGACTTCCTATCGGAAAAAGTATATTCTATTTTAAAAGGTTTTGGCACAAAGAAAGGTGCCACATCAAATCTGTCATTTTTAGAAGTAGGTGATTGACGATCGGGATTTTCCTGTTCCCTTATTCTTTTGGCGAGATAGCATTTCCCGTTGCAATGCATCTGAGGATTATCCCGGTTTACACACAGGTTTTTAGCAATGTAAGAGCGGTTCAAATAAAAATCAGCCTTTATTATATAGGTACTAAAGGTTTGAATAAAAATGCTGAAGGTTAAAAATATGGTTGCAAAAACTCTCAATGGTCAAATTATTGAATCATTAACTGGTGCAAATATAAATCAGAAAAATTGAGCAACCGGACTATGAGAATATGATTGTAATCAGTTATCAAAATGATTTAGAAAATTCATGTTCATAATGTCACTTCTGAAATCCTTATGAACTTTCCTAAACTTATTGGAGTTGTTTAATGAACAAAAGGTTACAAATTATTTCAAACCGGTTCCTCAATTTTCCTTACCAATTTCAATGCAAAATCCAATTGCTCTTTTTGAGTAAGATTGGTATTATCTAATTCAATAGCATCTGGTGCTTTGCGTAATGGGCTTATCTTCCGGTTTGAATCAATATAATCGCGCATAGCAATGTTGGATTTAATTTCGTCTAAAGAAATATTCGGGTTTTTATCAAACATTTCAGCATACCTTCTTTCTACTCTAACGGCTTCATCAGCTATCATAAATATTTTTACTTCTGCATCAGGGAAAACGGTAGTGCCGATATCCCGGCCATCCATCACAATCCTTTTGTGGGCACCCATCTTTTGCTGGACAGATACTGCAAAAGCTCTTACATCTCTGAGCGCCGCTACATCGCTTACTTTCTCTGCTACTACTATATCTCGGATGATGTATTCTACATTTTCGCCATTGAGGTAAATCTCGGAATCTCCTGAATGTCCATTAACCACAAATTCAAGAGAAATATTTTTTAGTGCTTCCCTGATATCTTTTTCATTTGACAGATCTATATTATTTCTTAAGAAATATAGAGTAATAGCCCGGTACATAGCGCCACTGTCAATGTAAGTATAGTTTAATTTTTGGGCAAGCTGTTTTGCCAGTGTGCTTTTGCCACAGGAAGAAAAACCATCAATTGTAATAATTATTTTAGGAAACATGCTTACAAAAATGGTACAAAAAAAAGAAAGCGCAAAAAACATGCGATCCGATAATTACCGAATTAGAAAAGCACCTGGAATTTGAAAGCAGATTATTTCTAATTTTACAAAAGAGAAATCATTATCTTACTAAACAAAAAGATACCATCTTATACTCTTTGCAAAAGATTGAAAATATATTTTGAAATACCAGCTAAAATTGAATTATGAATAAGAAGTATCACACCTTTTGGAATTTTTATCCATATTATTTAAGGGAGCATAAAAATCCAATCAGTCGTGCTTTACATTTTACAGGAACTCTTTTGATTTTTATTTGTCTCATTCTTGGAATTGTTACCGGCAAATGGTTTTGGTTTATTATTATACCCATTTGTGGATATGGCTTTGCATGGTTTGGTCATTTCTTCTTCGAAAAAAATAAACCAGCCACTTTCGTTTATCCACTCTATAGTCTCGGTAGCGATTTCGTTATGTTCTGGCATATCATCACAGGGCAAATCAATAAAAAACTTAAAGAAGCTGAAAAGATTATTGGATAATTAAATTTATAGAATTAGGCGTATAAATCGTGATGTAAATATAGCATTTGTTTTAGACTAATATAATTAGTAATTTTGTAGCTAAAATAATTAGTTATGTTTCAAGGAATGAATATAATAGAGTTTGGCAAAAGGTTTCAAACTAAT
>DATKQQ010000238.1:0-7714 GCA_035532615.1 Hanamia sp. | reverse complement strand
GGAGAAGGTGTAAAAGTGGGCGTTATATCAAATAGTTATAATACATTAGGTGGGGCACAAACGGATGTTTTGAACGGTGATCTTCCCGGTGTTGGAAATCCTGATAATCCAAATCCTGTAGAAGTTTTGAAAGAGTATCCTTATGGCCAGGCTTCTGATGAAGGTAGAGCCATGTTACAAATAGTACATGATGTTGCGCCTGAGGCTAAACTTGCATTCAGAACCGGATTTATCAATGCAAGTGATTTTGCCCAGGGCATTACACAATTACAACAAGATAGTTGCAATGTGATTGTAGATGATGTGACCTATATTACTGAGCCGTTTTTCCAGGATGGTATTGTAGCTCAGGCAGTAGATTCTGCTGCTGCCAAAGGAGTTGCCTATTTCTCTGCAGCGGGAAATTATGGGAATCAATCTTATACTGCAGTATTTAATCCTGCTCCCGCACCTAATGGTATTACCGGCACAGCGCATAATTTTGGCAACGGCGATATTTATCAAAAAATCACACTTACACCTGGTACTTATACTGTTGTATTGCAATGGCAGGATGGCATATATTCTTCCGGACAATCACAAACAGGAACAGTGAATGACCTGGATATTTATTTAACAGATAACAATGGGAATATCTTATTTGGGTTTAACAGGGATAATATCGGTGGAGACCCAATTGAAGTGCTTCCATTTACAGTAACCCAGAATACTCAGACTAATATTATGATTGTAAGAGCTGCAGGAACGGGAGATGTAACATTCAAATATGTATTTTTCAGAGGGAATGGAGTTGTTAGTGAATTTAATTCAGGGAATTCAACCATTGTAGGACAGGCGGATGCAGCCGGGGCAATGGCTGTAGGCGCTGTACTTTATTCTAACACTCCCGCTTACGGAGTAAATCCTCCTACTGTTGCCTCCTTCTCTTCTATCGGAGGATCTTTAGTGGACGGAGTTGTAAGAAACAAGCCTGAATTTTGTGCACCGGATGGAATAAACACAACAGTTAATTTGGGTGGACAAAATATTGATGGAGATGCCTTTCCTAATTTCTTTGGTACCTCTGCTGCTGCACCCCATGCCGCTGGCGTTGCCGCATTACTAATTGAGGGGAAGAAAAAGTTTTCCAATCAGATCATAACTCCTGATAGTGTTCGGTCAGTTTTAGAACGTACCTCTATTGATATGGGAACTCCTGGTTTCGATTACAATACTGGTTATGGTTTAATCCAGGCTAACATGGCGATGCGAACTTTTGCAACGCCTAAGCCGGAAATAACAAAATTAGTTTTATCTGATACCACTATTAAACCGGGAACGCAACCAATCAACATTACCGTACAGGGAAATTTTCTAGACCCTAATTCCAAAGTTATTTTCAGAACAGATACGCTTAATACAACTGTGATAAGTAGTACTGAAGCTACGGCCAGTATCCCCACTTTTATTGGTAACCCAGCCATCCATGTTTATACTCCGCCACTTTCATCAAGTGGTTTAGATGGAGGAGCTTCCGATTCATTGTATTTCTTTTCTCCGATAAAAAAGGTAATTACTATAACTGCGGTTAATGAAACCAAAAAATATGGAGAAATGATTCCGGATTTTACTTCTACTATTTTAGTGGATAGTGTTCCCCTGGCACAAACAGGATTTACCTTGCAGCAATTAGGCCTTGATACTATCAATTATACAACTACTGCGACTAATATGAGTAATGTGGGATTGTATATTATAAAACCGGCAATGAAAACTTTTGCTCCCGGCGATTCAACCCTGATAGCATTAAATGAACTTTATAAATATGTTTTTAATAATGGAATTCTTTCAATTAATCCTATGCCACTGGTGATTACGCCGAGAGACACTACGCTAACTTATGGTGATAAAATTGCTGGTATTACTTACAATTATACTTATGGCGATTCGCTAATAGCCGCTTCCGATAAAAGTACTTTTTTAGATTCTTTGCAATCGGATTATCAACAAAATTTGGTAACTAATGCCGTTGCTTTGGTTGATGCGCGCGCACTTGTAAATTCAAGAGCGCTTGTAAATTCGGACCTTGAAAACCTTAGCTTCCTGGTTAGTGCGAGAGCTTTAGTAAATGCAAGAGCCCTGGTAAATGCAAGAGCTTTGGTAAATGGCACAACCGTAAATGATACTACAGATATTGTGGATGTGGCTACGGCCTCAGTATTTAATTATGAAGTATCTCCGGACACCACAACTTTAGTGAGTGCCAGGGCTTTGGTAAATGCCAGAGCTTTAGTAAATGCCCGCGCACTGGTAAACTCCAGGGCTTTGGTAAACGCCCGGGCTTTGGTAAACGGTTCTGCATTGGTTAATAGTACTACTGTTGGGGATACCAGCAATTCCAATGTAGCGGCTATTATTGACCAAACAGATGTGTCGGCATCTGCTACTGATACTTTAACCACTTTTAAATCTATCGATTTAATAACAGGGATTACAGCGGGAACCAATACTATTGTTCCGGGAGCTTTTTTATCAAGTAATTTTGATATAACCTATGGTTTGGGTAAACTAACCATTTTGCCTGCTCAATTAACAGTGAGAACTGATAGTTCAACAATTTCTTATGGTTCGCAAACGCCAACGTTCGACTCAAACATTACGGGATATCAATATCAGGATAATGCAGATTCTGTTTTCACAAATGGCGCAATCAGCTATACTTTATCAGATAGTGCTAACGTTGAAGTATCTTCTACAAACTCACCTGCCGGAGTATTTAACATCGTTCCGTCTGGTTCCATTATTCAGCCGTCAAATTATAATGTCAATTATATAAATGGTTTACTCACTGTAAACAAGGCAGTATTAACCGCACAGGCCGTTGATACCTTTAGAACCTATGGGGATACTAATCCTGTATTCAGAATTTCTTACAGTGGTTTTGTGAACGGAGATAGCCCTGCAAATATTACGCCTCCGGTGGCAGCTACCACGGCATCAATTACAACAGGAGTTGGTATTTATCCAATTACATTTACCGGTGGATCAGGTGCCAATTATACTATTGTAAATACCAATGGCAGCTTAACTATTACACCGGCAACTCTTACTGTGACAGCTGATAATAAAACCATTTTCCTATTTTGCCCTTTACCAAATTTTACATCTACAATCACAGGATTCAAGAATAATGATGCAAACTCTGTTTTAAGTGGTCCGGTTTACAGCCTTAGTCCTAAATATTGTAACTGGATTCCTGGAGTTTTCACTATTACTCCATCTGGGTTAATTCTTTCGAACCCCGCTAATTATAATATTAGATATGTTACCGGAACATTATATTTAGTTTGGTATCAAAATCCTTTTTCCTGGAAGCAGGATTCTCAAACTAGCGCTATATATTCAACACCATTAAACACCCTGCAAACTGATAATTTAAATATTATTCCCCGAACGAATCAATTAACAGCGGGTCAAAAAAATATAACTTATCAAAATTCAAACGAAGGGAATGAAATCAATGAATTAAATTATGAGATTCTTTCCAAAGAATTAGAGGCTTCGGGAAATAATTCTATTTACCCTAATCCAACAGGTGGTAATGTAACCATACAAGTAACCAACGGAAGTATTTCAACAAATGGAATCGTTGTTACTGATGTACTTGGTCAAACTTATTCTACCATCAATGTAAAAAGAATTTATTCTAACAGATTGGAATTGGATTTATCTAATCTGAAGAGCGGAGTTTATTTTATTAAAGTAAAAGTCGATGATAATTTCCAAATATTCAGGGTAATTAAATTGTAATTTTTTAAATTGGACTCACAATAAATAAAAAAACAAAAAGGAAGAAACGTCAAAATTTCTTCCTTTTTTTTAATCTTCAACCATTGCAGAAAAAAATATTTATCTTGAACCCGAAAAGGTTATCATTTCATGATTAGAAAAGATTTATTATTCTGCTTTCTGGTTTTTTTTCTTTCTTCACAATGCATTGCACAGAATCCCCAAATTGACAGTATTAAAAAGGTTTTGTCCGCGGCAAAAGAAGATACATCAAAAATTAATTCTTTATTATCATTGAGTAGTGAATTTTTCAGTATCTCACCGCAGGAGGCCATAGACTATGCAACAGAGGCAAAAGATTTAGCCTTAAAAATTAAATCCCAAAAAAAACTTGCGTATGCGTATAAAAATATTGGAATTGCTTATTATATGCAGGCAAATTATTTAGAATCACTCGGCAATTATGATAAGGCTCTCGCCATATTTGATTCTTTGGATGATAAAGTAGGAGTTGCCAATATTTTGAGTAATGAAGCCTCTTTATATTTCAACCAAGCCGATGATGAAAAGGCGCTGGAATTAAATTTGAAATCGTTAAGTGTAGCTGAACAAATAGGTGATACTCTCAGAATATTGACAGCTTTGCAGAACATCGGAGCTGTATATTCCAATAAATCTTCTACTCTCGACCAGGCACTGGAATATTATTTAAGGGCATTGCCCATGAGTGAATCGTTGAAAAACAATGACGCAATAGGGACGATTACGGTTAATCTTGGAGAAATTTATTTATCCAAAGGAGATGATGATTCCGCTCTTATTTATTTTCAAAAATCTTTGAAGGCTTATCAAGGTTCAGCAAATATTCCTTATACATTGAATGATATTGGGAAAGTGTATGAATTTAGAAAAGACTATAAAACCGCTATTAAATACCACCAGGAAGCATTTGATATTTCTCAAAAATTAAATGCAAAAGTTGACATGGCGCAGTCTTTACTTGGTCTAGGAGATTCTTATATGAAACAAGGTAAATCTTCCATTGCCATTAGCTATTACAAAAAGGCAGAAGCGATTGCCAAAGAAATCAGTGATGCCAATTATGAACTAAAAGAAGCTTACTCAGGTCAGGCAATTGCATTTTCCAACTTGTCTGATTTTAAGAATGCTTTTAAATACGAATCATTATTTACCGATATAAAAGATTCATTGTATAATCTGGATATTGCAAAAAAGTTATCCAGCCTGCAATTCAATTTTGATATTCAGAAAAAGCAGAACCAAATTGATTTGCTTCAAAAAGACCAGGTTTTGCAGGAATTGGATTTAAAAAGACAAAGATTAGTAAAGAATGCGCTGCTGGTCGTATTGGTCCTTCTTTCTTTTATTGCCATTATTATTTACAGAAATTACAGGAACAAAATAAAAACCAATAAAATTCTCGATAACAGAAATGCACAAATTCAGCATTTATTATTAAATATATTACCGGCAGAAGTGGCTCAGGAATTACAAAAAAATGGGAATGCCACGCCTCGTTATTATGAGAAAGCTTCCGTGCTTTTTACGGATTTTAAAGGGTTTACAAAACTTGCAGAGAACCTTACACCGTGGGAGGTGGTGTCAGAGCTAAATGATTATTTTATGGCGTTTGACGATATCATTGAAAAATATCAATTGGAAAAAATAAAAACCATTGGCGATTCGTACATGTGTGCCGGTGGTATTCCCACAGAGAATGAATCTCACTATCTGAATATTATAAAGGCAGCACTTGAGATGCAACAATATATTTTAATGCGTAATGAAAAAAGAAATGAAACGAATTTACCGGAATGGAATATCAGAATAGGCATTAATACAGGACCTTTGGTTGCAGGGGTGGTGGGTAAAAAGAAATATGCCTATGACATCTGGGGATCCACGGTAAACGTAGCCAGCAGAATGGAAAGTAATGGTGAACCAGGACGAGTTAATATTTCTGCTGCCACTTATGAAATGATAAAAGATAAATATGCCTGTATTCATCGCGGCAAAATATTTGCAAAAAATATAGGAGAAATAGATATGTACTTTGTAGAGGGAGAATTAAATTAAAAAACCTATTAATAAATTACTTTAGATCCACTTATAAAATTTTTAATTTTTAAATCTGTCTTTATCCTTTTTTATTTTTTCTCTGAACATTTTATTAAAATCTTTATTGGCACCTTTCAATATAATAATGAGCGAACCTTTTTCTCTTGCATAAACATTAGAAATACTATCGCTTAATGTAACAGATGAAAAATCTTTTAAAAATGCATGCTGCATTTCGTTCTTGTCATCCGTTATTAAAATCACGTTGTCAATATGCAAGCTATCAGGAAGCCAATATAAAAAACTGGCATTATCACTATATACTTCAGGAAGATTATATTTTTTCCCATAATAATTTAATGCTCCTGCTTCTCCATAATTATCAGCAAAAATAAATGTATGCTCTTTTTCTTCACTACTCAATGTAGAATAGGCTTTAGCTGTTTTTTCAGCAATTTCTTTCCACCCCAGCATGTCTGCAAAATCCTGTGGTATGGGATGATTTTTTAGATCTTCCCATTTTAAAAATCCTGTTTTGTCCATATTTGTTTCTTTATAATAAGTCGCGAGTTTCTTTGGTTTTGCAATTGGCAATAACAAGGGAACCAATGGTATTCCTAAAAGGAAGGGGATGATGATAAACACATACCTCCAAATTTTTGAATGACTAATAGCAAAGCGTTCCAGGTGATAGGCACCAAACGCGAATAATAAAGGATAAACTCCGAGTGAATAATAATCCTTACCATGGAAATAAAGTAATATCAGAATTACAAATAAATAAGCCCATGCAAAAATTCTGTATTTACCTTTCTCTTTGAAAATTACAAAATACAAACCCGCGATCCATACAAATACTACCGCCCAGTTCATTAATATTTGTGATACCAAAAAACCAACCGGGTCCACATATTGCAATTGGAATTGTTGCAATTCTTTCATATGAACAATTACAGGAAAATGATGGTAATATTCCCACAAAAGTGTCGGAAGAAAAATTAAAAATCCAATAAGCGAAGCAAAATATAAATGCTTATTTAAAAATATTTTTCTTTGAGATGTTAGCAGCGATCCCAATAAAACACTGATGATAAAAAAAGCAACAGAATATTTACTGATCATTCCCAGACCCATACTAATACCCATTACATAGAGCCACGAATTTTTTTCTGTCTGGATATAACGAAGAATGCTAAACGCAATCATTGTCCAGAAAAATATTTCTAAAAAATTTGGCTGAAATAAAAAATGGACTCTTAAATAAGCTCCAAAAATAAAAGGTAAAAAGCCAAGGAATAATGCCAATGTCTTTCCTCTGAATGAGAGAATCATTTTACCAACAATAATGTAAGTGAGTGCGCCAAATAGTGATGGCCAGAATTTGAGCCAGAAAAAACCTGCACCGAACAAATTAGTAACCCAACCAAAAACGGAAAGCAACGGTGGTATTTCCATGTATCCCCAGGCCATATGATGTGCTTCGGCTAAATATAAAAACTCATCCCGATGGGGTTCATAAATACCATTTTGCAAAATGAATGGGAGAATAAATTTTATAAATGCAAGCAGGTATAAAAATCTGTATTCCTTTTTCATTAAAATATTTTTAAGATTTAGGTTGAATCTTTTATAAAAAATAGTCAATAAATTTACAGTGATATTTCCTGGACAGCCAATTTTACCGTCTTCAGATTTAGTTTTTGTTCTCAAACAATACTTTTCGAATTCTTTCTTCCAAAGTTTCAAAATCAGTATAGCCCTCGGCTACCTTATAAAACTTTGTTTCACTCAATTGAATAAATACAGCAGGAAAGCCTGTGACTTTTAACTGCCTGCATATGTCAAACTCATAATAAGCACGTTCTTT
>DATKQQ010000237.1:0-14623 GCA_035532615.1 Hanamia sp. | reverse complement strand
CCTGGTAATGAAAAAAATAAGTACAACAAGTGTAAAAGGAGACTAAATATGGAATAAAAAAATATCAGTCAAAGAAAAATCACAGAAAAAATCACAGAAAACAAAATGAGAGAAAAATAGAGAGTTTTTAGAGGTGCCCTAAAACTGATTGTCTGCGGTAATTCGTTCCCGGTTATTTTTATTAAAAGAGATCCTGCCCGAGTCAGCGGAAACATTACCAGCGGAGCCACAGGATTATGAAGCGAAGCAAAATTGAAATCTTTCACTACGCCTTTCACTTCTCCGGGTTGCTCACCCATCAAATACATTCTTTTACCTATAGCTTCACCAGGCGTCCATCCAAATGCTTTTACTGCGGATTCATTTAAAATATAGTGGAAATAAGCGCCCGAATCGCGCGATGCATCTTTTATATCCTGCTTTGTTATGTTTTCTCTGGCTATAAGTTCTATCTCGGTTGTCTTCAGAAAATCCTCGTCAATCTCATTGCCCTTGACAGACTGCTGATCGTTTTTTGTCGTGCCGATAGAAAAACCACTATATATTACCACTGGCGTCCACTCTGTATTTGAAACAGAAAGAACATTTTTATCACTAAGTAGTTTCCGCTTTCACCATATCCATTCTCTTAAACGTATTTTGTGTGATTTGACCGATTACAATGATGTGGTCGCGATTGTAGCCTAATTTTTTGTTTTGAATAAAATGAAGCTGGTTCAACATAACAATCGTGGCAATGATAAGGAATACCGAGATCGAAAATTGAAACACCGTTAAGGTTTTACGCAACAATATCCCCGAAGATGAATTCTTAAAACTGCCTTTGAGAACTACAATTTCTTTCAATCCGGACAGCAACAAAGCAGGATAGCTTCCGGCTACGAATGCAATGATAAATAACAAAGCCAGCGACACAATCAACACAGCCGGTTGAAAAATGTTGCTCGCCGTGAATGATGTTCCTGCAAGAACGTTGAACGATGGTAACAGAAAAACAGCCGCAATGTATCCTAACAGCACCGAGATTAAAGTTAGAATAAAAGATTCGCTGATAAACTGCCAGAATATCTGGCTTCGATATGCTCCGTTCACTTTTCTCACTCCCACTTCTTTGGCGCGCCCGGAAGCGCTCGCTGTGCTCATGTTGATATAAGTAAAACACGCGATAGCCAATATCAGCAAAGCGATTCCGCCAATAATATATATATAAGAAATATCCAGGTTGGCCACCATAGCATCATAGCGAGAATGTAAATGTATTGTCGTTAATGGCTCCAGGTCGTAAGTTATTGTAGCGCCGGTTCCCTTCATTTCCTGCTTCATAAATGGTGCAATTTTTTGCTGGAAAGAAGCGATGGACTTTTTATCCTTCAAAAGGAAATAGGTGGTGTAGTTAGCATTGAAATATGTGTTTTCAATCTCAGGAACCGCCGAAGCAAAGGAAGCAACTACACTGAACTGGATCTGTGAATTTGGGGGACAATCCGCGGCGATGCCGCTTACTGTATAAGGAATTTGTTTATCGCCAATCATCAGCGTTTTACCTATTGGATCTTCATCGCCGAAATATTTTCTGGAAGTAGTTTGTGTCAGTACAAGCGTTTTAGGATTTTTCAATACCTCGTTGGGATTTCCCCGCAATAACTTAAAATCAAAAATTTTAAATAGTGTAGGATCCGCGTACAGGAAGTTCTTTTGATTAAAAATCTTATCGCCATATTTTACAACGTTCGTTGCAGGGAGCATGCGTACACCGCTTTCAATTTCCGGAAATTTTGATTTGAATGAAGGCAACACATAAGCGCTGGTGAAATTTCCCTTATCCACTTCTCCGCCTTCGTTATATTGCATTATTACGCGAACAATCCTATCCGCCTTAGAATTAAACTTATCAAAGCTGACCTGGTATTTGATGTACAATGTCAGCAATAAACAACAAGTAAGACCAATTGAAATACCTACGATATTTATCAGAGAAAATACTTTATTGCACAATAAACTACGCCAGGCAGTTTTTAAATAATTTTTAATCATAAATATTTATACTTTTCGTCTTAAAAAGGTCTTCATATTTCCGACAATTAACAAAGGTGCTGCGAAGGTCGGTAATTGCTGCTTTAAAAAAGTTCTGCCAACCGAAAGTCTTGATAAATATCACTTTTGTATCTCCATTTTAAATACAAATCTGCAAGAGAAGTTAGACGGCCACTTATAGAAAAAGACAAAATAAAAGGTTTTTTTTGTGTCTTTTTGCTGATGATACCAATATTTTTAAAATCAATGAAACAAATCTATTTCTTTATATGAAAAAATAAATTCAAAATCTTAAAAAATGGTTCCTTTACTGTTTCTTTTATTCAGAAAATGTTTGAAATAAAGAAATGTGACGGCAATCATCCATTTTGCTGACGATATTCATATTTCATGATTATAAATTTTCCAACCTTTACTTTCTAAAAATAAAAATTAAAAATCATGATTAAGCAAATAGAAAATCTTTCTGACAACATTCCTGGATTTGAATTTTCAGGAGAAGTATCTGCAAATGACTATGAAAAAGTGATCTTTCCTGCAATTGAAAAAAGATCAAAACTCAAATCTAAAATCAGGATAATTTGTCATTTTACTGATAAGACGACAATTAGCTTAGAGGCTATGTGGGATGACACATTAGTGGGCATAAAACATTGTTTCAACTGGGAAAAGATTGCGGTGGTTTCGGATATTGCCTGGTTGAACCATACTTTTAAAGCAATGGGATTTTTAATGCAGGGGCATCTAAGAACTTATTCAAATAATGAGATACAAAAAGCAATGATATGGTTGAAGGAAAATTAATTTTATGTAACCCGCAGGTAAATAATTTTGCCTTTTACAGATACACTTTCCTCTTCATTGCTTAACAATCATTTTCATTTTAGATATGAGAAAATTTTAGTAATACCGGTTTAAAAAGGATCTGAAAGTTATTTCCCCGAATATTTTATAAATTAAAAGTTATAACAAATGAAAACCATACTGAATTTTTCCGAAATACACCTGACCGATCTTCCGAAAGTAGGTGGAAAAAATGCCTCACTGGGCGAAATGTTTTGTGAGCTGACATCAAAAGGAATCGGCATTCCTGATGGATTTGCGGTAACAGCCGCAGGCTATTGGGATTTTTTGAATTACAATAAACTAATTCCTCAACTGACCCGTTTATTGTTGCAGCTTGATAAAAAAACATTTAATAATCTGGATGAAGTCGGAAAAAAATCACGCCAATTATTATTGGATGCTTCTTTACCGGATACATTAAAAAATGAAATCGTTGAGGCAGCTACTGCTTTGTACAAACGTGCAGGTAGCCAAATTTCATTAGCTGTTCGCAGCAGTGCCACCGCAGAAGATTTGCCAGATGCCAGTTTTGCCGGGCAACAGGAAACTTATCTAAACGTGAAAGGGGAAGAAAATCTGATCAAAGCTTGTCAGCGTTGTTATGCTTCCTTATTCACCGACAGAGCTATAAAATACAGAGTGGATCATGGTTTTGATCATTTGAAGGTGGCTCTGTCAATTGGTGTGCAGGTAATGGTTCGTTCAGACAAGGCCTGTTCCGGTGTGATGTTCACGATTGATCCGGATTCCGGATTTGAAAATGTAGTGTTGGTTTCTGGTGCCTGGGGATTGGGAGAAAATGTAGTGCAAGGCAGTGTGAATACAGATGAGTTTCTTGTTTTTAAACCACTGTTAGGCAAGGCGAAGAAATCTGTTATTTCGCATAAACTGGGCAGTAAGAAGAAAACGATGATCTACTCTGACAAAAGTTTAACAGAAATCACCAAACCGGAAGATGCGGTATTAAACCTGGAAACATCGCCGGTAAAGAGAAAACAATTTATATTGAATGATGAAGATGTATTGCAGTTAGCAGACTGGGCCATCAAGATTCAGGAACACTACAAACGTAACATGGATATTGAGTGGGCCAAAGATGGGGAAACCGGAAAATTATTTATTGTACAGGCGCGCCCCGAAACTGTACATAGTAACCGGAATAAAAATTTATTAAAGCAATATAAATTACTGGAAAAAGGAAAAGTGATTTGTTCTGGTGTGGGACTTGGCAATCGGATTGCCTCAGGCAAAGCAAGAATCCTTCATTCACCATCAGAAATAGATAAATTAAATGAAGGCGAAATATTAGTTACTGAACAAACTGATCCGGATTGGGACCCAATCCTGAAAAAAGCGACGGCGATTATTACCGACCAGGGAGGCCGCACTTCACATGCCGCCATCGTAGCCCGTGAAGTAGGCGCCATCGCTATTGTTGGAACCGGTAACGGTACTAAAACCATTAAAGATGGGCAGGTGATTACGGTAACGGCAGCGGAAGGAGATACGGGTTATGCATTCGATGGAATTTTAAAATGGGAAGAAAAAGACATTGATATTTCCTCCATACCTAAACCTAAAACAAAGACGATGCTCATTCTGGCGCATCCTGATGAAGCTTTTCGTTATTCTTTTTTACCGAATGACGGAGTAGGTTTGATGCGGATGGAATTTATCATTAACAGTGCCATTGGCATTCACCCGATGGCCTTAAAACATTTTGATACTATTAAAGATGAAAATGCAAAAAATAAAATAGCGGATATCACCGCCCAATTCCAAAATAAAGAATTGTACTTTATTCAGAAATTGGCAGAAGCAACAGCAACTATCGCCGGGGCATTTTATCCCAAAGAAGTGATCGTTCGTATGAGTGATTTTAAATCGAATGAATATGCCAACTTGCTGGGTGGAAAACAATTTGAACCCAAAGAAGAAAATCCGATGATCGGTTTTCGTGGTGCTTCCAGGTACTATGATCCGTTGTACAAAGAAGGCTTTGAAATGGAATGCAAGGCTATGAAGATGGTAAGGGAAGAAATGGGACTTACCAATGTAAAGCTGATGATTCCGTTTTGTCGAACTATCATTGAAGCAGAAAAGGTAATCAATGTGATGAAAGAATTTGGATTGAAAAAAGGGGTAAACGGGTTGGAATTATATGTCATGATTGAAATACCAAGTAATGCTTTACGGGCTGAAGATTTCGCAAAACTTTTTGATGGATTTTCTATCGGATCCAACGACCTGACTCAACTAACCTTAGGCGCAGACCGGGATTCAAAATTACTGAGCAATATATTCAGCCCTTTTGATCCGGCTGTTATGGATCTAATTACAATGACATTAAAGAAAGCTAAAAGAACAAAAACACATACCGGTCTCTGCGGGCAGGCACCCAGCGATTATCCTGAATTTGCAGCATTTCTTGTGGAAAACGGGATTGATAGTATTTCTTTTAATCCGGATGCATTAATCAGAGGAATTGAAAACATATATAAAGCAGAAAAGGAAGATTCTAAAAAAAGAAAAAATGAAAGTAGCAGTTTACAGTTTTCATAAATTTGAAAAAGAATATTTTTCTGTTCCCGGCAATTCAAAACATGAACTGAAATTTTTTGATACACGCTTAAATTTGGATACGGTTCATCTGGCAAAGGGCTGCCAGGCTGCCTGTATTTTTGTTGAAGATGATGGTTCAGCCAAAGTGTTGGAGGCTTTGTATCAACAAGGAGTTCGTTACCTGGTATTGCGTTCTGCCGGTTATAATCATGTGGATCTTGCGACTTGCAAAAAACTTGGTATTCAGGTGGCGAGGATTCCCGACTATTCACCTTATGCTGTTGCAGAATATGCAATAACATTGATGATGGCGCTTAACAGGAAAATTATCAGAGCTCATCAGCGAGTGATGGACCTGAACTTTTCTTTGGATGGATTAGTTGGATTTGACATGAACGGGAAAACAGCCGGAATTGTCGGAACTGGAAAAATAGGAAAAGTGGCAGCCAAAATATTGCATGGCTTTGGCTGTAAAATTCTGGCGCATGATGCCTTTGAAAGCGAAGAATTAAAAAACAAATACGAAGTAATCTACACCGATTCGCAGAGCCTATTTAGCAAAGCAGATATCATAACGCTCCACATTCCGCTAACGAAAGAAACAAAATACATTATCAGTACGAAGAGTATTAATTTAATGAAAAGGGGAGTGATGCTGATCAATACCAGCCGCGGGCTGCTTATCAACACAAAAGATGTGATCGAAGGACTGAAATCCGGACAGATAGGTTCACTTGGTATTGATGTTTATGAAGAAGAGGAAGGATTATTTTTTGAAGATCATTCAGAAGATATTTTGCAGGATGATATGATTGCAAGGTTGATGTCTTTCAGAAATGTGATCATCACCAGCCACCAGGCATTTCTTACTGATACGGCACTCGAAAATATTGCAAAGACTACTTTCTATAATCTTGATTGCTTTGAAAACAATATTATTAGTAAAAACGAATTAAAATAAAAATCATAAAAAATAAAAGTTGTCATTAGTCGCGATAGGAAATACCGGAATTCCTGTTTCAGATATGTTATGTATCCATATTGATCAATGTGACTCCTATCATTCTTTCTACTGACAATTCTCACATTCTATGAATAGGATAATGTTGACATTTACACTTTGGAATTAAAATTAAAAAGAAAATATATTTTGGTCGTTGCTTGTATCTGATGCGAAAAGATATTACAAGCCGTTACTGACTATTAAAAAAAAATTAAATAAAAAATATCATGAAAACAATTAAGGATTATAAACAGCATCTTGAAGATATCAAGTTGTTGATGAGCAAATACGGAGAACATCAGCCAAAAGTCATGGGCGCTTTCGAAGGTCTGATGAATGCTACTCTAGAAGATGGAGAATTAAGCAGAAAACACAAGGAGTTAATATCCCTGGGAATTGCCATTACCGTAAGATGCGATGGATGCATTGCATTTCATGTCAATTCATGTATTGCTGCAGGGGCATCCAATAATGAAGTAGCAGAAACAATAGGCGTGGCTATGCTTATGGGTGGTGGCCCTGCTGTTATGTATGGGGTTGAAGCATTTGAAGCTTTAAGTCAGTTTAGGGAACCAATTTATTAGACTCTGATTCTGATAATTTTATAGGTACTTAAGTGTCGCCTTATCATTCATAAATCTATATGGAAATTAATGAACGACCTGTTTGAATATCTAATTATACGTTTCCAAAAAAGAAAAATAACTGTCAAATAATTATCAAAAATTACTAAATTACTGAATTAATATTATCTTAGAATAAGATGCGGGTGCATTTCAAATTGTGTAAACCTATTTTAGGACAAGACACCATAATTTGAAATGCACCCTAAGATGCAAACTCTTTTTAAACATCGAAAAGAGTGAAAAAATAACCAATGATTTATTGAACTTACTTTTGTATATCAGTAATCAAAATTAAAAATATAGGCAAGAAAATAAAAAACTCAAAAGACAATACCAGGGAAGATGGGAAATTTCCTATACCCATTTAAAAGAAAGAAGATGATATTTACAGCCAGGGAAAAGAAGAATATTTTGATGAAGAAGAACCTGAAATAAATTCCGGTGTAAACCTTGATATGCCGGAATCTGAATTGGATGACGCAGAAGAGAATATTGGTGAAGAAGTTGAAGAAAATAATTATTACAGCCCCGGTGGTGACTACAATAATGAGCTTGAGGAAGACCCTCAGTAATGGAAGACCGGAGTTATCTTTTCTTTCTCTTCTTTTAAACGGAAATTGGTTTAGGGTCTCGTGCCAATAAACTTAATGTTGTTATGAAAACCCGGCTGAATCGTTAAAGTAAAATGCTTTGGATTAAATTTTTAAACCCGCTTGCACAACATCCATAAAAATGACAGAACAAATACTGCATCTTATCCCTTCAGCGGTTATAAAGTTTTTCCTTGTTGCTTTATTTTCTTTGCTCATCGGTCTGGAGCAGAGAGGCCATTATATCAAAGAAGAGTTTGAAAGCAGGTATGGAACTGATAGAACATTTACCCTGATAGGTATTTTAGGATTTATTCTTTATGTTATCAGTCCGCAGACGCTGATCCCTTTTCTTGGCGGGGGATTTGCCATAATTCTTTTACTCGCAATTTATTATTTTCAGAAAATCGCAACAACAAAGAAATTTGGCATCACTTCGATGGTTACTGCGTTGATCACTTATTGCCTTACACCGCTCATATATACGCAATCGTCATGGCTCGTATTGTTGGTCGTGATTTCAGTAATGGTTATAACAGAACTTAAAGAAACGCTTTTCCAGTTTTCTGAAAAGTTTGACAACAATGAATTTATTACCCTTGCCAAATTCCTGGTGATCGCAGGAGTAATTCTTCCATTACTGCCGGATAAAACCATCTCGCCGGTTTTCAACTTTTCACCCTATAAATTCTGGCTGGCAATAGTAGCCGTTTCGGGAATTTCCTATTTCAGTTATTTGCTTAAAAAGTTTATATTTCCTGATTCCGGAATTGTCCTAACCGGCATTTTAGGTGGCATGTACAGCAGCACTGCAACTACTATTATTCTTGCAAGAAAGAGTAAAGAAATGCCGGAAAATAATAAAGTTATTGCGGCGATAATATTGGCTACAACGATGATGTATATACGCTTATTTCTCCTTGCGCTTTTCTTTAATAAAAGTATCGCTTTTCAATTGGCTCCTTCTTTTGTCATTTTCGTACTGGTTTCATCAGTAATTGCATTGTATTTTTTAAAATTTCAAAAGAGCCGGCAATCATCTACAGAAACTAAAAATTTCCAGGTGCGAAACAATCCTTTAGAATTTAAAACAGCATTATTATTTGCCAGCCTGTTCATTTTTTTTGCTGTTATCACCGGCCTGGTCACTAAAGATTATGGTACCGGGGGAATCAATGTGCTTTCGTTTATGGTAGGCGTTACGGATATAGACCCTTTTATTTTAAACCTTTTTCAAAGCAAATGGAATATCGGGAATACGGTAATTGTAATGGCCGTATTGAATGCAGTTACGAGTAACAATTTTTTGAAGATGATTTATGGAATTTCACTCTCCGACAGGTCTATCCACTGGCAACTCATCACTGGCTTTGGAATACTGATTGCTATAGGATTAATGATGTCTTTTGTATTTCATTTTTAAAAATACCGGTATGATAAAAAAATTAAAAAAATCTGTTGCACCAACTTTATATTGAATTGGTGAAGTTGCAAAAGAAGATAATTCAGGGGGAGATGGGCTAAACATCTTCCAAAAAGAGGTTCCGCTAAACTGATTTTCGGGGGACCTGGATAAGTTCCAAATCATTCGAAGTGATGGTTTTACGGATGTGTAAACAGTGCCCCATAAATGGAAATAAGCGAAAGCGCCATCACTATCTTTTATTATAGGTGCCTGGTAAAGAAAACGCCAATAATTACTATATACGAAAATAAATATAAATAAAGGTTTTAGAAGATTTTTACAAGTATTATATGAGAAAAATATATGGAAAAAATTCTTTCATATCAGGTTTCTTTAAATTCTACAGAAAAAATAATTGAGAAAAGATTTTAGAAAAAATGTTGTAAAAAGGTAACACCCGGGGGTTTAATAAATCAACATATAACTTATTAAAATTATCAGGAAAAGATTTCCAGTATCACATACCTGGTAAACTTAAAATACACGAAAGGCGATTTACCTTTCATAATATCTTCCAATTCATTTTTTGCTTCTCCAATAGTATCATACTGTTTGGGATATTTCCTGAATAAAAAAGGTTGCCCGGATTTTTCATCATCAGGGTCAGGAGATGGAATTCTCTCCAGCCCAAAAATGGAAAAGTGTGATTTCATATTTTGTAAAGGATTTTAAATAATTTATTAGATGAAGATGATCCTTGTTGCAAAATATCAGAATAGAAATTAGTGGAACTGTTACAATCAAATGTTAATAAAATCATTATAGTAAAGCCAGGGAATTTTCTTTCTCATTTCTTTCATTTCCTGAATCCGATGCTATATTCAATTTTACCTCGTGGCAACTTTACAATTGTTATTTTGAAAGATAATTTGTTGCACTTCTTTTTGATACACCTTGAATCAACAACGAAGCACCGAACAACATGCAGATGGCTGCTCCCAACAACAATTGGTTTATATACGGAACACTGACGTAATTCATGTAAGACAGGCCTTGAACCATCAGAAAAAATTCATTGAGAATGATGCCCGCCACGAAAATCGCAATGCCTATGTTTTCAGCTTTACCCGTTATAATAAATTGTTTCATTTTTACAAAGCCAATCATAAAAATTGAAATAACTCCCAGGAACATCAGGTGCAAATAGCCGATAACCACCGGCCTGAATCCAAATGCCAGCTTGCTTAAATATGGAATCGTGGAACCCAGCTGCAGTAATATTTTTATAGACAGCGCTGTTGCCGATAAAATAAATAAACACTTTACCTGGCGCTGAACATTTGCAAAAGCAGTTGCTTTATTTTGAAAGAAAAATTTTATTAGCAATATCAATCCCGCCAGATCAGCAATTGCAGCGGCAACCACAAGTACATATACCCAGGTAGGAATTGGCAGCCATAATGCAGAAAGGAAATATGCAGGTACGCACGCCAATGCAAAAAGCCAAAAAATTACTTTTTGCAATGTTAATGGCATGTCTTGCCTAATATCTTCTATAAGCAAACCCATACACGCAAAAAAGAACCAACCATTGTACTGAAAGTGAAGAAAATAGTAGGTTGCTGCCAGGTACCAGTCAGGTTGCTGGATATTATTGGCAACCAGGTAAGAAATAAAAAAGGCTCCAAAAGAAGAAAACACATTAAACAGCAGTGCTGCCTTAAACCAATAAACGCTTGTGTTGGTTATTTTTATTTTATTTGCGTCTCTCCAGAAAATAAATGCAAACGACCAGGAAACTAGAATTGATAAACTTGAAAATATTGTTGAAATAGCACCATATCCCTGCCATATAAAAGATACTAACGTTCCATAGGCAGCCACCAGGTTGGCGATCATCAGCCATTGGTATTTTTTTAACGATTTTGCCGGCAAATATTTGTATAAAAATGCCCACATCAGCACCATAAGCACCTGGGTAACCCAGCCTGAAAATGCGAAGTGGGAGTGAGCCTGCAAAAAATTATCCTGGTCAACGAATGGGAGATAGTAAGCGATCTTATACCTCATTATTGTCCCTAAAAATGCAACGACAAGCAGATTGATAAAAGCAACCTGTATCCATCTTTTTAGCGTAATATTTTTTTGTGCTTCCAACATGACTTAATTTTCTTGTGCCAAATAAGGCTGATAAATGCCTTCTCTCCGGCGGGTAATTATAGGTAGCAAAACGCGTTTGAACAGAAAATATACTAATGAGCACATAGAACTGCACGTGCAGCTCTATAAATTGCTTCTAATCATCCGGAAATTCATATTGTTCAACACTCCGGTTTCCCGGAGGTACTTAACTGCATAGGATAGGTGTACCGAAATGTTCGAATACAAGAAGGGTTATACCTATTTAACTCCGTCATTTTTTCGCATGAACTCTAAAATCTGCCGGGCCTGATCATCCGAAAGATTTTGGTTCGGCATACGTACCAAACAAATTTGAAGCAGCTCTTTGGCCCTCGGATCTTTGTTGAGCATTTCTTCCGTATTGGTAATGAAATTCATGATCCATGCGGGTTTATGCCTGATTGTAACACCTTTCCATCCGGGACCTACTAATTTCTCATCGGTAAGTTTGTGACAGGCTGCGCACTTAGCTCCATAAATTACTTCGCCACCGGATGCTAACGCTTCATTCACGTTTGGTGCGAGGTCAACATGCGTAAACTTTCCTACTCCGATCGTTGAGTCATAAGGAGCAGCACTGCCAGCATTAGCATTCGTATCTGCGCCCGATACTGTTGTAGTGTCTGTTGCCATTTTTGACGAATTACCGGATCCGCCACTGTTGCACGCAAGCAGGGTCATGGATAGGATACCCAATAACATTATTCTTTTCATAAATTATAATTTAATTTTTTTGTAGTATAAATAATACGATCAAGACTCTTCTGTTTTAAATCTAATAATTTTGTTAGCGCCCAATTTTTTTAAATACACCGACGTCCTGGTTTAACTTCAATAAATGATTAACCCTTTATAAGACTTCCCTCCGGCGATAACTTGTTAGAATGATTTTCTTCGAAGGTAATTCATACAGTAAATAACTTATTATCTATTGTTTCAAAAATGCCACTATTTTATCCCTTTCAGTATTAGTAAGCAACGCTCTTGATTGCATATGCATCCCTATAGTTTCCCACTTTTCCGGTGAGAAAGTTGATGGTGAAGGCGTATTGTGACAGCGCTGACAATTTTCAGCCCACAATTGCGCGCCCGATTTAGCTGTTATTTTCGCACTACTTGCACAACTACCGAAACTCAAGGCAAAAGAGATGGCAATGGAAAAGAAAACTAAAAAAGCGAAGAGTTTATATTTATTATTTTTCATGGCTTATTATTATAATTGAATAGAAAATTGAAGGTATAGTGAATTATTATTAGTAATATTTCCAGGGGTTCCACCAAGTTTTTGGCTTATCGTACTGGTGCTTTTAATAGATTCATAAGTCAGATGCACAACAGTTCTCCAGCTTATCCAATAATTAAGACCGATTGCAACGGAATTGTCTTTCATCCCATTCAATGAATTTTCAGGTGTGGTATAATTTCCATAGCGCACTGCCAGTTCAAGATTCTTTAAAAAGTTGTTGGGTGATAATACCGGCCTTACTGCGGCCATTATATAACCTGTAGTTGTATGGTTGTTAAAACTATACGAACTGGAGTCGGCTGGATTTATGTAATTGGATTGGTTAATATTGATTACATCAAACTGCCCTTTTATATTTAATTGAATGGGATTGAGATTTTCAATAAGATTCAGGTCTGCGGCAAACATATTTGATTTTGCGTTGGCGAACGCGGTGCCGGGATCTCCCAATTTTCCAGACATTCTGGAAATGCCCAGTTCAAGTGAAGAATTTGAAAAAGGTAGCCAGCCGATTCGACCGCAAAAGTTCTTATTATTATTAGTTGGTGACAACCCTGCATTTTGCAGCGTGCCATCCTGGTTCAATTGCATACCATTCGCAATGGCAAAATCGTAATTAAATTTCATCGTACCAGCCTGAAGACCTCCTTCGGCTTCAACGCCATAATCAGACAAAGGTGGCAGATCAGCAACTCCTTCCGGGTCCGTCGCAAATTTGTTGATCCATCCTGCTGCAAGTCGCTTGCTGTAAGTTCCGAAAGGTAACACAAGATAACCTGCTCTTAAAATAAGGCCTGGTGTGACATAGTATGAAATGTCCGCCCAGTTTACTCCAAGTTGGTCTCCGGCAAATGACGGTTCAAATTCCATCAAAAATTTACTCCCGTGACTCCAGAGCAACATCGGGCTGAATTCAAAATTATCCGGATCGACAATGCTGTTTGATTTGGTAACCACACCATCCGTTTTTGTGCGATGACTGGCAAATCCAAAAGTGGTGAGTCCTACAACAAGAAAATGATCTTCGCCGGATTTTGTTTGATGTACCTGAGTTTCCAAATCAGTGATTCTGTCTAATAAAGAAGAATCAACCACAAGCTGTTGTGGAATTGGGTTTGTTACAGCGTTAGCCTTAGTAGAATCTGTTTGCGCAGTTGCAACGTTAAATGCTATTATGGATAAAAGTAGTAACGGTATCTGTTTCATGGCTATATTATTTTTTGTTTTTTGCAAGTGAACGTATATAATTCACCAATTCCCAACGCTGAATTTCGGGAAGTGTAGTTTTGTAGGAAGGCATTGGACTGCGCCCGGTGGTCATCATCCAGAATAGAGCACCATCAGTTTGTGCTTGCACCTTTGCAGACGTGTGATCTGCCGGTTTTACAGTTAATCCGGCAGCAGCAATACCATCTCCTTTACCGTTATTTCCATGACACGGTCCACAATAAGAGACGTATAGCACTTTTGCATATTTTAAGATTTCCGTATTTCCGGCCAATGGGTTTTTTAGGTTATCTGCCTCTTTAGGGGCAACCCAAGGGCCCTTTGATTGTGCAGCTACACGATTTGCAGGCAAAATGGCCTGTAGCAGCAAAAAAAATATCAGCAGCCCGCATTGTTTTTTGATAAATATCATGAGCATAAATTGTTTTACGTGAAGAAAATGTTTAACAAAAATATACATATAATGGCAATAAAAGAGGATTCATGACGTAAATCATAAGGAAATATGATTAGAACCTTATTAATGCTGTCACCATTAATATACTTTAAACGGCTATTAATTTAACAATTTGTATTTTTGTATACAAAATTCAGAAAATGATACGAATTGAATTTACTCGGGAACAGCAAGATGAACTTTTTAATGAGTTCAGACAAGATAAGAATGGCAATATTAGAATTCGTTGTCTGGCATTATATTTAAAATCCAAAGGATTGCCTCATGAAACTATTGGTGATATATGTAGAATTAGCAGGCCTACCTTATCATCGTATTTTAAGTTCTGGCAAAAAGGAGGCAAGGATCAATTGACGGATGTAAAGTTTTATCGTCCTAAAAGTGAGCTAATGGAATTTGCAGAAGAATTAAAAAAACATTTTGAAGTTCATCCACCCCAAAACAGT
>DATKQQ010000236.1:0-13386 GCA_035532615.1 Hanamia sp. | reverse complement strand
TACTACAAAACCATTTGGAATACTAATTCCCAATGTGGTAAGGTTTTGAATCATCTCTCCAAGGGATGCATTTTTACCTCCAACGATTTCAATATCGTTAATTCCTACCTCACTAAGTTCAAGAATAAATTTGCTATTCATTTAAATCGTTTTTTAAGTAAGGATACACATCCCAAAATTAAATGGAAAGTATATCGGCACATTCAATACATTTATCAGTTTATTAAACTATCTTATCTAATTGCAGTGTCTTCCATGATGAATCATTTTCAGCATTAAGATTGGCATGAATGGAGTTTCTCATTTAATCTGATACGCTTCGTAATCTAAGAATACATTTTTCTTTTCGCGGAAACAATTGTTAAATTGACAAGCGATATAACGGGCAGGATTAGAGGAAAATTTAATGACCCTTAGAGGTTATTAACCGGCCAGCGAATTTCCAGTACAAAAAGCTCCTTTATTTTGACAATTACATAAGTCATTAAAATCTATTGAAGACCATAAAAATGCATAGCATTTCTTGAAAAAAATAATTCCTGTTCTTCCTGGGAAAAAGAAGCGAAATATTCGGATACAATATTTAAAACTTCCCCATAAGATGCAGCAACCAGGCACATAGGCCAATCAGAACCAAACATAACCCTTCCGATACCAAATGAGTTAATAACCTCATCAAGATAAATGATAAAATCCTCCTTTTCCCAATCATGCCAGTCCGCTTCTGTGACCATTCCGGATATTTTACAATATACATTCGGAAAGGATGCCAGAAGCTGAATCCCATTTCTCCAATCAGTCAGTTTCTTATTTTTAATGTCGGGCTTGGCGATATGGTCAACCACAAAACGCTGTTCCGGAAATTTTTCGACCATCCTAACTGCACTTTCCAGATGCTTTGGGTAAATAAGGATATCGTAGGTGAAATCATATCCCTTAAGAGCGGAAATTCCATTGAGAAATTTTTTTTGCAACATAAAATCAGGTTCCTCTGTTTGCAGAATATGCCTGAATCCCTTTAATCGGGCATACTTCTTATAATGGTCAAGGACGTCATGGATATTTTTATCAAGTAAATCGACCCAGCCCACCACACCTTTGACAAAATCATTATTTTCTGCAATAGTCAATAATTTCCCGGTTTCAACATAGCTCTGAGAAACCTGCACAAGAAAAGTACCGCTAATTCCAAATTGTTGTAAAAGAGGATTTAAGCCTTCAGGCAAAAAATTCTTTTTGATAGAATGCATTTCATCTGTCATCCAATTGTGTTCATAAGGGTCATAATTCCAGAAATGCTGGTGGGCATCAATTCGCATCATAGAACTGCCATTTTCTCTTATTTAAAAAACCGGGGCCAGGATATCAATTCCCTTTTGCTCCAGATTTTAATTTCATTCCCTTAATTCTAATGTGTCCGTTCGGATCAATCATTACAGGTAACCTTTCAAGCTCCTGCGATGACAAAAGAATTCCCGGATCATCATTTAGCAAAAGTGTATAGTTCTGCTTTTCCAGCCCCTTAATATTAAGGGAAATGGTAAAAGCTTTTTCGTATGGAAACTTTAATCCAGCCAACAAAGATTGCATATGAATTCTGATTACATTTCCGGTCAATGAATAGTGGGTAACTGACACACCGTTAACTCCTATACCGAGGCTATGGTTAAAATCAACGTATGCCCCTCCGAGTTGGCGAAGCACGCTGGCCGCCCCGAAGAGTCCTCCTACTTCAGCCCAGCTTGGACCGGACCTGAGAGGCATCTGTGGAAATCCCTCGTGGTCAATATTTTCGGGACCCAACCCGAGCGGGTAATTAGGAAATCTGTAAATATTATTTTTAATATTCTCCGGCAGATTGGTTAGCGTAAGTGAGGCTCTGGCAGCCGCTACCCCCCGTTCAAGAAGATCTTGCCTTGAGGATAATAAGCCAATCCTTACCAAGGCATCCGCAAAAAGGTGACTTCTCTGGTCCAGCCATTCCGCATCACTGTTTTGTGAAGAAAATCCACCAAAAGGGTAGGCGGTAATAATATAATGTGGAGCCCAGACTGCCTGGTAAAATATTGAATAATCAGCAATTGCTTCTGCACTTTTTAAATATTCCGGTTGCTTAGTTACCTGGTATAGAGAAGCAAATCCTTCCATCGCCCAAAATACAGACATAGTATTGGCAGGATATTGTCCGGTCCACTTATCATAAAAAGTTTCAGGCTTGACGGCACATGAATAAAAAGTTTCAAAATCAAACCACTTCTCTCTTGGTAAAATTTTATCGGTTATAAATTTCGCCATTTTTTTTGCCGCAGCCAGATAACTTTGATCCCTTGATACACTATACAGTTCACTAAGCACCCACATGTGTAATCCTCCTTCAGCGTTCCATTCAAGGCTGGGTAAAGGTTTCAACCCTTTATTAAACCATGCTGGCACACAACCATCCGACCGTAAATTTTTAACGAGAAAATCTCCATACCGCCTAACAAAAGGTAATATTCCGGGATCATCCTCACAGGTTTTCATGTATATCAGCAAAAACGCTGCGGTGGTACTGGCCGATGAAGTCTGATATTCTCCATCCTTCCAATTAAAATAGGTTGCCGTACTGTCCGGATTATAATTATTAAGAGGTGGTTTCCACATGCTGGCTACCCAGGATTTTTTATAAATATCATATAACGCTGGGAAGATTCCCCCCTGCTGAGGTGACGAAAGCGTAAAATTGATAATTCTTCTTGCCTTATCAATAAGTGAACTATCGCGTGTCTTTTTACCCCAATAATACATTCCTATGGCATCACTAACATTGTTCCACCAGGAAGTGTTATAAATAAACTGGTACCATTGCGGTGCGCTAAGTCTTAGCCCCCCCATCTCAATACCATGGTCGTCCCACTGCTGCCAGCTTGCAAGTAAAGGGTGATTTTGGCGTTGTCGGATTTTTGGACCGTAAGGGCCTTTTATAACATCATAACCCTCATAGGAAAATGCCGCCGGATAACATACCTTCGCATAATCTGCAAATGGCATAACCTGGGGTCTCGGCATTTTAAAATAACGCTGACCGTATTTCTGCCAAAGGAAGTATGAAATCTCTTCGTAACCCCTTGTTTTATTCGCTCCCCCCTTTATAAATAAATCAAATCCATAATGAAGCCGGTTGGAGGATAATTGCCGGATTTGGTCACCATTGTTATTATCGTGACGCCAGTACACATGCTGTTCCGCCCAGTAATCCACGAATCCATAACTGATGAGAGGATGAGGGCTTACACCCGGATGAAGCGTCAGGTCAAGTGCCGTAGGCATGGAAATCCTATTGGTATCAAACGGCACCGCAAACATCCGAGGATGATTCACCGGACGAGCTCCTTTTGCATAAATAATATTTTTATTGATTAAATTAAGGTCAGGAACTAACGCCATCATATACCCGTTTTTTTCGATAATTGCTGCAGGAGCAAAAAATTTCCTGTCACCGATTACATCATCGTCCGCTCTCTTTAGTGATGGAACGAAAGTGAAGTCCGGATTCCCCGGTAAGGAAAAGAAAAAGGAAGACAGTAGGTATTCCAATCTGCGCTCCTTCAGGTCTGCCCTGATCCCGATATGAAAGAAATTATCTCCTGCGTGCAGGGTTATGATTTCTTCAATAGTATTGTCATCAATAACTCCGTTTAAAACAACTCTGACACTGTCATCGTATTTTTCGTCAACTCTGGCTGTTTGCAACCCATCATTGGACATTAACCGATAACGGTTCGCCACTCCTGGCCTCCTTTCATACAAAGGGATTACCCTGGAATCTGTCTTATCTGGTTCAATAAATGCCCCTGCAACTTCTTCCCATCTGTCATTAACTCTCGCAAAATAATTCTGCTGTATGTTGGAAGGCCCTTTAATAATCACCAATTTCACATATTCATTTTCAATTTCGATTCTCTCAGAGGTTTCTCTGACCTTAATGGGGTTTCCTTCCGCCGGAAAGCTATTGATAGAAGCAGAAATAAGAAATCCAATAAACAATAACTTAAATGAATTCGTCATACCTAAAGTTAGGGTGATAGCAATCCTTAAAAGACAAATTCAAAAGTAGACGGCTGTAGTTTTCAAAGTATTCCTTACATTGGGAAATAACTAAGTTCTTTTGGCATTCCCGTGTGATCTCAGGCGGTTATCCTGTATGTGGGCTTGGGGTAACCGGGTACAAATGTCGAAAGGCTGCTCTCTATAATCTTGCAATGTGTCGAGAGTTCAGTCTCAAGGATAGCATCGGCAACTATTTCCCGGAGCAAAGCAGGCGTCGTCTGTATCCTTGCATTAATAATAACAATGATCCTCGTCGCTTCTGAGTGTGCACTGTTAACTTCATCCGTTGATCCCGCAATTGCATTAAAACCAATCTTCCTTTGTTCCTTTCCGTCATCCATCAGAAACTTAAGGTGACCGATCGGGCAGCTCCTATTTTTAATATTATTGTATATTTTTTTGATTAAGGTATACCCTATAGATACAGCAGTATTATCTTTTGTTACAATACCTATCTCTTCATCCAACCAGGCCAATTCAGCTTCTCCGGCCCCATATTCATCATAGTCAATTTCCAGCACTTGCCTTAATGAAAATTTTTGCAACTGCCTACAGGTAATCAGCCATTTCTCGATATCTTTTCCAGAAAGGGAATTTTGGTATAAGATAATGCTTCCGGGATATGATGCTTGAATGAGATCCTTTGCAAGGGCCATCTGTTTATCAGTATACAGATCTGTCTTATTAACAACAATGATGTCGGCTTCCTCCAGTTGTTTTTCGTAAATATAGTATATGTGATCAAGGAAGATAGTCCTGTCATTCTGCAAAAATCTTACCAGTAGCCGGACATCAGCAAAAACAGATAATACTATTTCATATTGACCGGGATTAAAGTTTAAGAGAGGGTTGATTATCGTAGCAGCCAGATCACTGCAGGAACCGACAGATTCTGCAAAGATCACCTCCGGCTTCATGTCAGACTCCAAAGACTTGATTCTTTTATCGAGCTCATGGTAATTGCAACAAAAACAACTGCCTGAAACCTCTTTGGTGTCGATATTGTGAGCTTTAAAAAATAAGGAATCTACCTGCAGGGTTCCCTGATCATTAGTAATGACGGCCACTTTCATATTATCTGCCAGAAGCTGTATTGCAGCCTGATAAATCGCAGTTGTCTTACCACTTCCTAAAAAACCCCCTACCAAAAATAATTTAAGATTCCTCATACTTTATATGCTATATATTTTTCTCTAAGTTCATCAACGGTATAGTTAGCAGCCGTGCTGTTAAAGCCATATAGGTAAGCGATGGTTCTGGCAGGATGTTGATACCATGCAAGCGCCATCTGTTACAAAAACATTTTTGTATTCCAAACCTGGTTCCACTTATTTATTACTGACGTTTTTGCATCCCGACACATACGGGCAGTTCCCATTCATGAATACACTGACCGGGAACTACCATCGCATTGAAGGATTTTACATTTTTAATTCCTGCAATTTGTAGCATCTCTTTCGCGTCATTCATCATGTCTATAAGCATTTTTTTTCATTATCCCTTATGGCGGCATCGATAGCCAAAACCGTAAGATTCCATTTATCTTTAACGTCTTTATCCAGATAAGCACAATTTTCATGATAAGGCAAAGTCTCCCCAAAACCTTCAAGGCCTATTATCCAATTACCGGGCTGAGCTAAATTCGTTATTATATGTCCCTCCGATGTCCATTTCCGGTATGTTTCTGATCCATTCTTCTCCATGACGCACTCCCCTGATAACTAAACCCCCTTACATAATCTCTTTTCCCCCAGAGAGATTCTTGAAACGGAGTATGCCAGGACTGCTGACCCGACATAAATGATCGGTCTCCAACATGATACCTCTTACCCAGTCAAATGGTTTTTTCAACATATGGACATTCTTTTTCATTTGTCCACCAATCAAAATTAGTCTCATTCGGGTTACTAACCCTGTAATCTTTAGTTATTTGTCTTGTCAAGTCACCTCTATACGGGAATTTCCATGGGACCTTAATAACATTCACATATTCTCTGATATGCTCAATATTTCTGCCCCGTTCCAGAATAATCATTTGTAATTCCTTTGCAGCCTATCCTCCCGAAATCCAGGAACCAATGACCACTGCATCAAAAGTATTAGGCGGCATCTTTTTAGCTTATTTTTAATGATAATGATTGACCTGCAGAAATTAACATTAACTCATTTGTGTTTATCTCGCAGTTTACAGAGGTTTGGTTAAAAGTGCATGATATAAGTGCATTATCAAGCATAAGTTCCGCTTTACCCGCTATTTGATTTCTGTCAAGTTCAACGGTAATTCTCTTTATTTTTAACTCTCCATATTTAACCTTCAAATTTGCCGAAAATAGATTCTCATTTCGTTTTTGACTAAAAGTGCCCCATCCTTTCGCTGAAGTAAACGGAGCTCTGAAATCTTCTGGTGTTAGTCTGGGCGAAAAACCTATGTGCCCCTTGGGGCCATGATATGCAAATCCGCAAACACTTATAAATGTGCCATAACTTGCCATGGCACGGCCATAGTGATCGCTGCATTCAATTTCATTAAAGGGATTACGTTTATACGCATGATAGCGATCATGAATTGATCTGGTAAGGACCAGAGACTCCTGTGCCATGCCTTCGGCCATCATATGAGATGCTACCATGTGTTCAAAGCCACTCATGCATTCGCTAAAATAGCCTATCTGCCACGCCTTAGCATTACCGTAAGGATTAACATCTCTTTCGGGATTAGTATTCATTATCATACCGCCCTCGCCGGCTAGTGCATAAAAACGGCCGCCGGGATGTTTTTTTATATAAGGACCGACATCCGGCATATAATTGTATTTCCAAAGAGATTGCAAAGCACTCATCGTTTTCTCTTTGCTTAAAATTCTTCCAAGGTTTACCTGCCAGGCCCAGCATTGTCCATATACCTGGTCAATATCACACGTATTAAAAGAGCCAATTTCCTTTTTGCCAATTTTTGGATCAGGCCGGTGAATGAAATACTCTCCATTAAAGAGATAACTTTCCATGTTTCTGCTTCCCTTCTCAACATACTCCCTGCATTGTTCTGCAAACCTGGTATCATTCATTTCTTCCGCCATTGCTTGACCGGCCCGCACCGCAGCAATACATAATCCCACGATCCAGGAGATCTCACCGTGCCATAAAGCATCAAGAGTGTTTTCCATCGGGGTATCTTCCATGCCGTCATGATTCTTATCCTGTTCCATTACAAAAATTATAGCCTTTTTTATTTTGGGCCAGTAATTCCGCAAAAAGGTATAATCACTGCTCATCTGATGTTCCCGGTAAATACGTAAAACCGTCCCCGCCTGTCCATCAATTGAAGGCCCCGTTTTTTCTCCACGATACCGTATCATTCCCGTGGCATCATCATAGCCGACACCAAGATCTACACGCTCCCGGGTGTCTCTTTCCAATTCAGGGAAAATCCTCGATATTGCTTGAGCATATGAGTAAACGTGTGTGCAAGTGCCATGACAACAACCTACACCTTCCCATGCATAATACCTGCCTGACTGAAACCTATGCGTGGTAGTGGTAGCCATTGTCGAAATATTCATAAATGTTCTTTCTAAGAACCACCAAGGTAAGGTACTATCATACCATGTTTCTTTCCACAATATAGTCTGCTCCTTTAACACCTGATACTTTTGGGCAAGGTAGTTTGCAACGGCCTCTGCATTTTCAAAGAAGGTGGAGTAATAATGAGTATCTGCACCCTGAACCGTCATACCTTGCGGGTTAACTGATTTACCATCCTCAGAACAGTAGAAACATATATTAGGAGTATACCAGGAAATGGCAAAATCCAAACTGGTTGATTGGCCAGCATCAAGCATGCTCTTGCAAATTATCCCTGCCATTGGACCGGTTTGCGAGCCTCTTACCAAATCTTTAATTTTTGAGGCATCCTCTTCTTTACTCTTAAAAACATCATCAATACATTTAGCATTTTTGGAAAGCACAGCGAAAAACATATTGCCATAATCGGCTGCTTTTTTCAGTTCATCATTGCCTGTAGAACATTCTAATGAAATTCCCCCAATCGATTTATCAATACTTAAGCGGTTTATTCTGGTAAAATCCTTGTTATATTTTTCTGAATTATAGAGTAACTTATTTTCCAGCCAGCCAATAACTTCAACTTCAATATTATCCGCTGATACGTTCCGTAGTGAAATTACCTGAACGGTGGCAGGCAACCCACTATCCTTGGCATTACCGGGGATAAACGGTGAAAAAGCCTGCATGGTAACTTCCACAGGGAAAGCCTTATCAATATACTTTATGGTAGCAACGGGATAGGTAGCCTCAAATATAATTTCTTCCCAATCATCCTGATGAAGCCTTTTAATAGAAGTGGTTCCGTTAGATTTAACAGATAAAGCAAAGCCCTGCTGAAGGGGACCTGTCTCAGTAAGAGGCTCAAGATATAATGAACCTTCGGTATTATTAATTTCTTTTAATCTGAAACTTTCCAGTGGAACAGGCAGTACCTCGGTAATAACTCCTAATTGATTTTGGTTAAAAATGTCCCAAAGCCATAACCTTCCGTCCCCTCCCACATAGACTCCCCCTGCACAAATTCCTCCCACAGGCATTCCAATATACTGCAATTCATTCCTGGTTTTTTTATAAATCGTTGCATTCCCACGTTCAAATAAACTCTGAAGCCATTCGGCGTCTAACTTCTTATCATCCGGGAAATATGACTTCAGAAAATCTTCCATGGTGAAAGGGCCTGCTATAAGCGGAAATCCCGGAGAAAAAAATCCTGTAGCTGTAAGCAAACCAGTAGCTTTTAAAAATTTACGTCTTTCCATACTTAATCTTTTTGTTTATTGATTCTTTTTGATTGCTTGTTTCCTTTTTTCATACCAGAAGCAGGTCCAGGCATAATTTACGGGGCCGCCAAACCAGTTCCATGATCCCATATCAAAGCGGAAGGAATTACAAAATGGTATTGCATCCAAATCTCTTTCTCTGGAATCTACGGTCGTTCCGCCAACATTTATTAGATTGGCATTTCCTAAAGGCTGCGAATTAAATATATGGTTAAATGTTTCCGGATGCCCCCAAGCATATCCATAATAATCCTCAGTGCCTGTGCCAAAATCATTTGGAAAAGTACTCCCGTCTATATAAATTTTTTCATCCCCCTCCCCCCACCACCCTCCCACCGCTTTATTAACTTGCAGTATGTCCCCCACATAAACTCCCGCCTTATCTTTTAAATTAATGTAATTAAAATCTTTCCCTATTTTAGCTACCGTCATGTAGTTATTCATTCTTTTAAAATCAGCATGAAAACACATTGTACTTTTAGCCCATTTCCAACTTCCTATGGCTACCTTAAGTTCGCCGGATAGCCTTGCTTTTCCCTTATTTAGCAAGCTAATTACAGCACTCCTATGGTAGGGCATTACCCAAAAAGCGGCCATGATTCCGGATGAATCAACTTTGCTATACCAATTCCTAGCTTCAACAAGCTGGTCCCCGCAACCAAAGAAAAATCCAACCGGCACATTCACGGTTTGCCTTCCATCAAAAGTAATTTGCAACCATAGAGACTTAACGGCCTTAGCGGGATTACTCATTACGGATAAGAACAATCTTCTTACCGAACCGGTTCCTTCCAATACAATTGATTTTGATGCACCGGGGCTCAAATTAAAAGACACATTCTTCACCGAACGTTCCCCTTTAATAATGGTTTCTTTTGCAGAGATTGCCATGAAATTTTTGAAAGTATTATTGGTTTGCCTAAGTAATTCTGAATCATTTTTGGGTGTTTCTGTAGAAAAACTTTTTACTTTCGCTGCCGCTTTATAAATACGATAATCAATATTATACCAAAATCCATGGTCTGCTCCGCCCGGAGGTCTGTCATAGGTTACTTTAATATGATATTCAAAAGGAATTGGTGCATAGAGGTTATGCCCAGGTTTGGCACCAGGATTAATGGTTAATGAATCTCTGTCTACGGACCTCTGAGACAGAGGTTCTCCAATAACCACATTTTGGCCAATCAGTGCTCCAGTATGGTCAGCTTCCCAAAACGGGGTAGACTGTCCGTCAATATAAAATCTTAAATGAGCTTTCTGGTTGGGAAAACCCGCCACCCAAAAACGAGTGATCACACCGGGGCCGTTTGCGTCAATTAATACATATTCATTATGTCCATTACGGGTTTCTTTCCGAATATAATTATCCCAGTCTTTATTGGCAAACCACCCCGGCTTATTTTTAGCTATAGAACGCCGGTCATAACTGCTGGCATGATGAAGCGTCCATGCCTCCCTGGGATATTTAGCAAGGTCCTCTCGATTCACCATCTCTTTAAGCAAGAAATTAAAATCGATCAACTTCGCTGTTTTACCAGCACCAGTTTGAGCATTTGTAATATGTGCGATGAATAACAGAAAAAGTATCGAGATTGCTATAGCCCTGAAAGTTCTCATAATTTTACGCTATTTTTTGTTTACATCAAAAGTTAAACCACCTATGGAGAAGGTATCTGTATTTTTGCTCGTAGAACCATGCACAGTTATGACATCTCCTGGTTTCAGACCTTTAATATCAAAAAAGTACCAGTCCGGTACCCTGTTGGATGGTACCAATAATACTTTCCCGCTACTGTTGCCGCCGCCTGTTATCCAAAGATATTTACCAACTTGTATGAAACTACTTGCATTATCAAGCATGATACCCATTCTGAATGAAGAGGGCACACTTTTACCCAATTTAAATGAAACCAATCCCTTTTCAGCTATGCTCCTGGGTACTTCAATTAATCCTGTTTGATACATCTCATTATGCTTCCCGGGTACATAAAGATAAGCTCCTCCGCTCTGTGTGATCACATTTCGGGCATGCAGATCCGTAATAAAATCAGGCAAATTATTAACTGTATCTGCGACGAAAGCATAAGTAGTGATAATTTTATTTCCAAATATGCAGTAACCTTCCGATCCAAGAATGTTATCTCGATCCGCATCAGTTCTTTTATTAACTTTTTTATCTCTCCAGGCTAATAAATCTATCTCGTCACCCGCATAACTTATCAGGCCTTTTTTTCTTTGTAAAAGTAACTTATTTGAGGGAGGATCAGGGAATGGTTTTCCAGGTTTTTCCTGCATGGTAAACCCGGCAAATGCCGGCAATTTCCTGATAATGGTACTTGTATCCGGCTTTATATTAGAATAGGTTGAATTCATTCCATACCAAAAACAAGTAACAGAATAAGAAACCCCAGGTACCGGAATTATAGCTTCCATGTCCACCTTCAAAGAGGTATTAAATGGAATATCATCCAACAATCTTATCCTTGCTGCCGTACTATATCCGCTCCAATTATCCTTACCTCTGGCATCACGGGATGGCATTGAAATAAACGGAGAATTAAAATAATTGGCAAAACCCCATGCATACCCATAATAGTCTTCAAGTCCCGTACCTAATTGCGAAGGAAAAGGTTCGCCATTGATGTATATCTTTTCATCTCCTTCTCCCCACCAGTTTTTTGGGACGGAGTATATGGTTAAAATATCTCCCACATACCTGCCTTTCCCATTTATTTTTATATAATTCCAGTCTTTGGAAGACGGGGTACTTAAAGGTGCCTCTTCATGCCAATCTGCATGGAAATACATTGAATTAACATCCCAATGATAATTTTTAAATTTCACTTTTAACTCGGCCTTAACTGGTTCTGATCCATAGTTTTTTATAATGATCTTTGCTGAACTTTTATATGGCATCGTCCAGTCGGAGATCATCCATCCGTCAGGAGTTACTTCAAGGTTCCTATTCTTAACTGGTCTCGCATATACTCCACCACCAAAAAATTCCGAAACCGGGCTCCACACTATTTGTTTTCCATCTGCATTTACCTCCAAAACCGTAGCTCTGTTCATTTGCTTATTATTTTTTGAATTGATATGGAGATAAATTTGTCTGATAGCATTTGGCCCTGGGGGAAGATCGATCTCGATAATTTGATCCTTTTTAATAGTTCCCGTTTTTTGTATCATATTTGCTGCCATTTTGTTTGCTGCTAACAATTTTTGACCTGTTGAATGAACGAGCGCAATGTTTTTATAAAAATCGGCCTTTGTAAAAGAAATAACTTTTGTTCCTGGTTTGTACATTCGATAAGCGATATTGTAATAAAATACACTGTCATCAAGAGTTACCTTACAGGATTTCGAAAAAGGTAATGGAAAATAAAAGTCTGCTCCCATTTGTTTGGGAAGTCCAACGGGCATGCTATATTGAAACCTCGAATCCTTCTCATCAGATGAAGTGAAAGCAAAAGGCCACTTGACAAAGGAACTGCCATTAATAAATTTCTGGTAGTTCTCTTCTATAACAGGTTTCGGATTCCCGTCCAGATAGATTCTGACAATCCGGTTTCCTAAAAAACCTGCCAAGGGAATCCGCCATTTTGTAATCGCTCCGGGGCCTTTAGCATCCATTATTACATATTCAGTACGATCTCCATGAATTTCCTTGCGGATATAATTATCATAATCCTTATTTCCAAACCAGCCTTTACTACTCTTACCTTCTAACTCCGAACGATCCCAACTGCTGGTCTGCATTAATTGATATTGCGGGCCATCGAATCTTGTTAAACTATTCTGGTTAACTATTTCGTTTAACAAACTTTTTAAACTGATAGTTATTCCAGGCTGGGAATGAACACTAAGTACAAAGCTTAATGAACAAATAAACAGTGTAGCAACTCTTTTCATTGATATGATTCTTACTATAAAATAAACGGAAACAATGGCTTTAGTTGGTATATCAAAGAAAGCTATTTTAGCTTTTAAAAATATTCTCCTATTATCCAATCATTAAGGGTTATTGGCAATTATCGCAGAAGAAGGACAGCATTTAAACTAAGAAGGCAATCCCTTTAATAATATAGAAAATAGCGATTGTTAGCTATAAATGCATTTCTTTATTCTATCTCGAACTGTGCGGCCCAACCTCCTCCCGATGCAAGCTTGACTTGTAATTTGGTGTCGCGGATAACTGTTGTTATGCTCTTTTTATAATCGGTAGCATTGGGTCGGCATTTATGTCATCTTCAAAAATTGTGGCCTTATAAATGCCTGCAAAAAAAAAGAAAGATCGATAGTAAGAGATTGTTAACTCAAGTTTCGCACATAAAAAAAAGAACCAAAATGTGGATAACTAAATAAAAAAAACAGCATAATTGTTTGTATAAGTCACTGATAATCAGTAACTTAGTGTTGACAAACAAAACGCCCAATTATGCTGCAGTCCAAA
>DATKQQ010000235.1:0-13671 GCA_035532615.1 Hanamia sp. | reverse complement strand
CGGTATGAGTTCTAAAATTTGTTTTATGATTGGCTTCTTGTTACTTTTATTGCGGGTAAATAGTCCCATATATTTATGAAGTTTTGTCACCTCAAAGGTAATATAGGCTATTTATCTTTTTTGACTTCCGGATGGTAGTGATTCTTTTTATGAAAAATATTCCGGTTCTTAGAGAATGAATTTGATACTCCAAAATCTTCTTATTACGGCCTGGTTTTAATCTGCGCCCGGTAAACCTTTGGGCTACTCCCTGTAATGCTTTTAAATAATTTATTAAAATTAGAAACTGTTTTATAACCGCAGTTATAGGCGATTTCTGAAATACTCCAATCAGTATCTAATAAATATTTGCAGGCGGCGGATATGCGTGCCTCATTAAGGTATTCCACAAAGCTTTTACCAGTTCTCTTTTTAAACATACGGCAAAATGATTGTGGCGTTAGGTTTGAAATATTGGCGATCGTTGACAGGCTTATATTTTCTTTAAAATTTTGTTGTATATGGTTATATACTTCCCATAAACGATCGGTTTCAGAATGATTCAATTGTGCATTATATCCGTCACTGGTAATAAAACTGATGTCATTTGATTGCGAGAGGATATCCATGATTTCAAAAAAGCCTATGATCCTTTCAAAATCTTTTTTTTGGAAAAGATTTTTTAATTTTTGTGCAACCACTTCTTTGGTTTTGCCGGTTATTAGGATTCCCTTTTCAGCATTTTGAAAGAATGAATTTAATGTAAGTGTTTCTTTCATATTATAAAATCCCTGGCTAAAAATATTTTTATTGAAATAAAGAACGATGGCTTTTGCTTTCATCCTGGAATTTTCTTTATAAAATATTTCATCATTCATCCAGATATGAGGAAGGTTACTACCGATAAAAACCATATCGCCTTCAGCAAATGACTCAATAGCATCTCCTATAATTCTTTTGCCAAAGCTTTCGATAACATAAACCAACTCCATCTCAGGGTGAAAATGATAAGGTGCTTTAAAAAAAGCATCATCTCTTTCAATTAGCGAAAGGTAACTGTTAATGCCAGGACTGATTTCTGTTTGAAAAAGTTTCATAATTTTTTCTGAAAATAAAGGTAGTATAATACATAATAAGATAAGATTGAATTAGGAAAAAAATCAGTATCGTTTGTAAAGAATCCGGGAACAGTTATTTTTAATAATAATTCAAAAAATAATATCAAAATATTTCGGATTTTGAACTTAGGTAATTTTTTACTCACTAATATAATTTGTAAGTCACTTTGGTATTGAAGCTTTTTTCTTTTTTATAGGGATATGCCTGATAAAATATATAAACGAGACCATTTATTTTATTTCTGGCGTCATACTTGTTTGTGCATAGGTAAACTTTGTAAAACTTGTAGAAGATTCATTCTTTATGGCGTATAGGTACAAAAGATCAAAAGCAGTATTGCCGGCATTCATTTTTCTTTTATTAAACTCATTATGTGTACGCGCACAATATCATCCTGTCAACGATACTACATACTATATAAGATTTCCCGGAAGCCTTACTTCGCGCCTATATACTTCTCAAAAATATACAGACTTTACCTTAAAAGATAAAAACACGCGGAATATTCATTATTATCCAAATACTACATTTAATTTAGGTGTCGGTGCCACTTATAATAATTTGTCACTGAACATTGCTTATGGATTTGGGTTTTTAAACCAGGGTCCCGAAAAAGGAAAAACAAAATATCTTGATTTACAGAGCCATTATTATTGGCGCAAATGGATCACCGATATTGAAGGGCAATTTTATCATGGTTATCATCTGTCCAAAGGCTTTGCAACTGATGGCGGGAAATATTATTACCGTGGCGATATAAAAGTTGCTTTGTTTGGTATCTCGCAATATCGGATTTTTAATCCCGCGCGATTTTCTTACCGCGCAGCTTTTACGCAAAATGAATGGCAGAAAAAGTCCGCAGGAACATTTTTGGCTGGCGCCGGAATTTATTATGGAGTTGTAAATGCCGATAGCAGCCTCATTCCACAATCAATCCAACAAACCTATCCAGGAAAGAATATCCAAAAGGTCAATTATTTCAGCTTCGGCCCGGGAATTGGTTATGCCTACACTTTGGTGTTGCACCAATATGTTTTTTTCACAGGCTCCGTTACAACATCTCTTAATTTTAGTTTTACAAATGAAAATCTTTTAGCTAATCAGGGTTTTCATTTTTCTGTAAAACCTGTTACACGGTTCCGGTTGGCTGCAGGATATAACAGCCGAACATGGAATGTAAGCGCTAACTGGGTTAAGGACAATGTTCCTTTTGGAGGAGTAGATAAGAAAAGCAATTACGTTTTTAATACCGGAAATTATCGTTTTGTGATTGCAAAAAGATTCAATACCGGCAGTCGTTTGCGAAAGCACCTGCGCCTTATCTTTAATGTTCTTAAAGATTAGAGGTTTTATAAAATCTGTTGCTTAAATATTTTTACTGAAATAAAGTAGAAGCCTGTTACTTTCAGATTTGAATATAACCCATTTCCATTTGTGGATGAAGAATGATAAGGCGCCCTAAAAAAAGCATCATCTATTTCAATTAAGATAACTATTAATACCTGGACTGATTTCTGTTTGAAGAAGTTTCATTATTTTTCCTGTTTGTAAAGGTAATATAATGCAAGAGAAGGATAATATTGCTGTATATAATCTCTTGTCAATAATTTAATTTGTACAGGTCATTTTTAAAAATTTAGTAATGAAATATTGTTTGACGCTTGATTTAAAAAATGATGAAAATTTAATTGCTGAATATGAGCGTTATCATCAAAAGGTATGGCCCGAAATTATTGATTCCATTAAAAATTCAGGTATTACCGGAATGGAAATTTATCGCGTTCTCAACCGACTCTTTATGATAATGGAAACGGATAAAACTTTTTCTTTTGATAAAAAAAATGAGATGGATAAAAGAAATCCGAAAGTGCAGGAGTGGGAAAATCTGATGTGGAAATATCAACAAGCATTGCCTGGCGCAAAGCCTGGCGAAAAATGGATTTTGATGAATAAAATATTTGAACTTTAATAGTAGTAAAAAACCGCTCATGGCATTATCGACACAAACCGTTTCTATTGAAACTTCTAAAATGGAAGGCGCAAATAATAATTATTTGTTCCCTTTGATTTTGGTGACCAGTTTATTTTTTCTTTGGGGAACGGCTTATGGCCTTTTGGACGTGCTCAACAAACATTTCCAGGAAGCATTGAATATAACTACTGCCAAGTCCACTTTGTTGCAGGCGGCATATTTCGGCGCGTATTTTTTAATTGCATTACCGGCCGGTATATTCATGAATAAATTCGGATATAAAAAGGGAATAATTCTTGGTTTATTGTTATATGCTTTCGGTGCTTTCTTATTTTATCCTGCAGCACAAGTTGCCAGTTTCAATTTCTTTCTTATCGCTTTATTTATACTCGCTTCCGGACTTGGCTGCCTCGAAACGGCTGCCAATCCTTATGTTACGGTTCTGGGTAAACCTGAATCTTCGGAGTTCCGGTTGAATCTGGCACAATGTTTTAACGGCGTCGGCTCTTTTATCGGGCCTGTTATCGGTGCTAATTTATTTTTTGGAGATAAAAATTCGGCCGGCAATCTTGATTCGGTAAAAATGGTTTATCTTATTATCGGAGCAGTCGTTTTGATAATCGCATTCCTGTTTTTTCGAACACGCCTTCCCGAAATAAAAGAAAGTAAATTAGTTTCATCTGAGACCCAGGATATAAAACCATTATTTAGCCATAGCAATTTTACCGGAGCCATCGTTGCACAGTTTTTTTATGTGGCGGCCCAGGTAGGCGTGGCGGCATTATTCATCAATTATTGTACTGCTCCCGGCCATGGAATTGATAACACCAAAGCTGCCTATTTGCTGGGGGTAGGAATGATTTTGTTTACTGTGGGGCGCTTTGCAGGTACTGCTTTGATGAAGATTATCGCGCCTAACAAACTTTTATTTATTTACGCACTTATCAATGTTATTTTGTGTTTGGTAGTTGTATCCGGGAATGGCCAGGTATCTGTGTATTCGCTGATTGCGATTTTCTTTTTTGAATCTATTATGTTCCCAACGATTTTTGCCTTGGGCGTAAAAGATTTGGGGCATCATACAAAAAGAGCGTCCTCCTTTATTATCATGTCAATTGTAGGCGGTGCATTGGTTCCTTTTGTGATGGGAAAAATAACAGATAATTATTCTATCGATTACGCGTATGCAGTACCGTTAGTATGTTTTATTGTAGTAGCGTGGTATGGGCTAATGGGATATAGGATTGTGAAATGATGGAAAGAGCGAAAAAAAGGATTGTAAGTTTTACGATAAGTGCAGTACATAAAAAAAAATCATACAAATTTTGAATAACTATGGGCAACAATGTAACTTCTGAAAAAAAAGCCAAAATTTTAAAAATACATCCAAAAGATAATTTAATTGTTGCTTTAACCGATCTTAGAAAAAATGATATAGTACAATGGAATGAAAAGGAATATTTATTAAAAGAAAATATTCTTGCAAAACATAAATTCTTCGAAAATGACATGAAAGCCGGCGAAGAAATTTTCATGTACGGAGTATTGGTAGGAAAGACACAAGTGGATGTAGAGAAGGGGAACTGCGTTTCAGTAGAAAATGTGAAACATGCGGCGCAGCCTTATTCTTACAGGAATATTAAGCCTCATTGGCATGCACCTGATGCAAGTAAATTTGCCAATAAAACTTTTAATGGTTACTACAGAAGCGACGGTAGGGTGGGTACTGCCAACTATTGGATCTTTATTCCAACGGTTTTTTGCGAAAACAGAAATATGGATGTTATTCGTGAAGCACTGCAAAATGAATTGGGCTATGGAGTTACTGATAAATATAAATCGTTCACGCATGAATTAGTAAATGCTTATGAAGAAAAAGAAGATATAGATACATTTGATCTTACACTTACTCCTAATCCAACAGGCAACAGGGTTTTTGAGAATATTGACGGCATAAAATTTTTAAACCACCAGGGGGGATGCGGTGGCATCAGGCAGGATTCGGAAATATTGGGCAAATTGTTGGTTGCTTATGCAGACCATCCAAATGTAGCAGGCGTAACGGTTTTAAGTTTAGGATGCCAGCATTTGCAGGTAAATGATTTAAAGGATGATGTGAAAAAGCTCAACCCGGATTTTGATAAACCATTTTTAATTTATCAGCAACAACAAATACAAAATGAAGAAAAGTTGATAGCGCTCGCGATTCGCGAAACTTTCAAAAATTTAATAGAAGTAAATAAAATGGAAAGAAAACCGGCGCCATTGAGTAAATTAACTGTTGGCGTAAAATGTGGTGGCAGTGATGGTTTTAGCGGAATCTCAGCAAATCCTTCTGTAGGTTATGCAGCAGATTTATTGGTGGCGTTAGGCGCAAAAGTCTTGCTGGCAGAGTTTCCTGAATTGTGTGGGGTAGAACAAAATTTGATAGACCGTTGTGTAGATGAAAAAACTGCTGAAAAATTTATTCATCTTATGCAAACCTACGACGCGCAAGCTCATGCTGTGGGTTCGGGTTTTTACATGAATCCTTCTCCCGGAAACATTAAAGATGGTTTAATTACAGATGCAATGAAATCTGCCGGAGCTGCAAAAAAAGGTGGCACATCGCCCGTTGTTGATGTATTGGATTACACAGAACCGGCTACCAAACCAGGTTTGAGCTTAGTGTGTACGCCGGGTAATGACGTGGAAGCAACAACTGGGAAAACCGCTGCAGGTGCTACTTTGATTTTATTTACAAGCGGATTGGGAACGCCAACAGGTAATCCTATATGTCCTGTAATAAAAATTGCTACCAATAGCAGGTTAGCAAAAAGAATGCATGATATTATTGATATCGACACTGGCCCGGTCATCGATGGAGAAAAAACAGTGGAGCAAATGGGAGAAGAAATTCTGGAATATTGTATCCATGCAGCAAGCGGAGAAATAATTCCAAAAGCTGTTCAATTAAACCAGGACGACTTTATTCCTTGGAAGAGAGGTGTTAGTTTGTAGGAGTGCGAAGATTTAGAAATGAATAAAATGTTGAATAAATCTTTTGCAGAGCGTGTCCCCCTCCATCGGAGAGGGGTTGGGGTGAGGCTGTAAGGATGATTTTATTCCGTGGAAAAGAGGAGTAAACTTGTGAAAATAAGTATGAATTAAAAATTATTAATAACATTCAAAAATAAAAAGTTCCCTAAGATAGCCTCCTTCTCCTTTGGAGAGGCCTGCCCTGCTGGGTAGTTCAGGCGGGGGTTGGGGTGAGGTAGTAAAATGTTCTCCTTAAAAAATAAAAAAGCAGTTATAACAGGCGCCGGCAGCGGAATTGGAAAAGCGATTACAGTTTTATTTGCAAAGCAAGGAGCTGAAGTCCACATTATCGAATTGAGCGCTGAAAGCGCAAAATCATCTGTTGATGAAATTAAAGCCAATGGTGACAAAGTCTTTTCTTATGCTTGCAATGTGGCCAACCAAAAAGAAGTGATTCAAACTTTTAAAGAAATTGGTGCGCATGATATTCTTATCAATAATGCCGGCATTGCTCATATAGGAAAAGCAGATACTACCAGCGAACATGACTTTGACAGGATTGTAAGTGTAAATGTAAAAGGAGTTTATAATTGTTTGTTTGCATCTATTCCTTTGATGAAGAAAAAGGGCGGCGGAGTGATCCTAAATATGGCCTCTGTTGCCGCGTGGGTTGGCATCCCCGACAGGTTCGCCTATTCAATGGCTAAAGGCGCAGTATCTGCCATGACTTTATCTGTAGCTAAAGATTACATTAATGAAAATATAAGATGTAATTCTATTTCTCCGGGGAGAGTTCATACTCCTTTTGTAGATGGTTTTTTACAAAAGAATTATCCCGGAAAAGAAAAAGAAATGTTTGAAAAATTATCAAAGACGCAGCCGATTGGAAGAATGGCAGAGCCGGGGGAAGTCGCTGCTTTGGCCTTATATTTATGCAGCGATGAAGCGTCATTTATTACAGGAACTGATTACCCGATAGACGGTGGATTTTTAAAATTGAATACTTAAATTATTAAAAAATGAAGAACCTCTTAATTTGTTTGTTTACTGTATTGATTATTAATAACAGTCATGCACAAACGTATTCACCTACTTCTGCTAACCTTGAAGCCAGGAGCGAATTTCAGGATGCAAAATTCGGTTTGTTCATTCATTGGGGAGTATTCAGTATCCTTGGCGATGCTGAATGGGTAATGAACAATCAAAATATTTCGGTAAAAGATTATACCCGGCTGATGCATTTTTTCAATCCTACTCAATTTGATGCGCACGCCTGGGTAAGCATGGCAAAAAACGCTGGAATGAAATACATTACTTTAATCACGCGTCACCACGATGGCTTTAGCATGTGGAATACCAAATATTCTGATTTTAATATCATGAATACACCGTATCATAAAGATGTTGTAAAAATGATTGTTGATGAATGCCATAAACAACACATGAAAATTTTCCTGTATTATTCTTTGCTCGACTGGCGGCGGAATGATTATTCATGGTGGACGGGCAGAACGGGACAAGGCACTGGCCGCACTGTTCATGGAGACTGGAACCATTATATAAAATTTATGGAAAATCAATTGACTGAATTACTCACTAATTATGGAAAGATTGATGGAATTTGGTTTGATGGGTATTGGGACCAAACCGCGCCTGAGGGAGCAAAGGACAGAACCCCGAGAGTGGATTGGCATCTACCTGAAATTTATGCGCTCATTCATAAACTCCAACCGCAATGTTTAATTGGTAATAATCATCACATGACTCCTTTTCCGGGAGAAGATTTTCAAATGTTTGAGAAAGATCTTCCGGGGCAAAATAAATCTGGTTTGAGTTTTCAAAAGCCATCAGATCAATTGCCGTTGGAGACCTGTGAAACTATGAATGGCTCCTGGGGATTCAACATTAAAGACGATAATTATAAATCGGTGAAAACATTGATCCATTATCTTGTAAATGATGCGGGACGTAATGCCAATTTTTTATTGAATGTGGGGCCACAACCGAATGGAATTATTCAGCAGGAATTCAGAGATACTTTAAAAGAAATAGGAAAATGGATGCACCAATATGGCGAAAGTATCTATGGTACCCGTGGAAACATAATGCCGCCACGGGATTGGGGTGTGGTTACTTCAAAAGGTAAAAAAATATATGTGCATATTTTAAAAGACTCAACCCAACCAGTAGTTATTTCCGGAATTAAAGGAAAAATAAAAAGTTGTAAGTTGATGGGGACAAACCAGGAAGTAAAATATAAACAGGATAAAAACGGGGTAGCTATAAACCTTGATGGAATTCCTCTGGACAGTGTGGATACAATTATTGAAATCGAAACAAAATAGCGGGAAAAGCCATTTGTAGCATGCATCAATGTGTTAAAGTATAACTGAGAACTGGTCGCAATTTGCGACCAGTTCTATCCGGATCAAGCTCAAATCATAAAATGGTAAAATGAATAGATAAATGCCTGATAAAAGAAAATTAATTACGCAAACTATTATTGAAAATAGGATATTTACCATTCGGGGAATGCAGGTAATGATTGATGCTGATTTAGCCGAATTATATATCGTTGAAATTAAAGTTTTAAATCAATCAGTTAAAAGAAATCAATCTCGTTTCCCCAAGACCTTTCGTTTTCGGTTAACAAATAATGAAAAAGATGAACTGGTCACAAATTGTGACCGGTTCGAAAATCTGAAACATTCATCCTCACTACCTTACGCCTTCACTGAACAAGGTGTAGCCATGCTTTCAGCAGTATTGCGGAGTGAAATCGCCATAAAAATAAGCATACAAATTATGCAGGCTTTTGTGCAAATGCGTAAAATAATTTCAGATCATAGCAATATTTTTCAGAGACTAACAGGGTTGGAGTATAAACAAATAGAAACAGACAAGAAATTTGAAATGGTTTTTGATGCCCTGCAACAAAAAGAATCAGAACCTACGCAAGGCATTTTTTATAACTGGCAGATATTTGATGCTTACAAATTTATTGCTGATATTATCCGCAAAGCACAAACGTCCATTTTGCTGATAGATAATTATATTGACGACACAGTACTTACTCTTTTCTGTAAGAGCAGAAAAAATGTAAACGTAATCATTTATACCAAAAACATCAGTAAACAACTCACCCTTGATCTTGCAAAATTCAATGCTCAATATGAACCGGTAATTATTGAAGAATTTAAAGATGCACATGATCGTTTTTTAGTGATTGACGATAAAGACTTGTATCATATTGGCGCTTCTTTAAAAGATTTAGGTAGAAAATGGTTTCCTTTTCTAAGACGGATATTTCATTAATGGATAGATTGAAATTAAAAAAGAAATGAATTGGAGGATATAAAATCCTTTTTGAAAATAAAATAGAATATTTTCTTTTTTACTGTAAAGAAAATTTAAAAAAATAAATAAAAACAGACTATGAAATTAATAAGATTCGGAGAACCCGAAAAAGAAAAACCGGGAATTATTGAAGAAGAAAAATGGTTTGATGTATCATCATTTATAAAAGATTATGATGAAGAATTTTTTGCCAATGATGGAATAGAACGGTTAAAGAAAATAAAAGAAGAAAATAAATTTCCGGAAATTGATCAAACAAAAAGATTAGGATGCCCGGTCTATAAACCATCAAAAGTTATTTGTATAGGATTAAATTATGCAAAACATGCCAAAGAAACCGGCGCGCAGGTTCCCAAAGAGCCGATTATTTTTTTTAAAGCTACCACTTCTGTTTCAGGCCCGAATGATGATATTGTAATTCCGAAAAATTCCGTAAAGACAGACTGGGAAGTAGAATTGGCGTTAGTGATAGGGAAAAAAGCCAGTTATGTGGACGAACATGCAGCGATGGATTATGTAGCAGGTTTTTGTTTACATAATGATGTGAGTGAAAGAGAATTTCAGATAGAAAGAGGAGGGCAGTGGGTAAAAGGAAAAAGCTGTGATACGTTTGCTCCGCTTGGCCCGTGGCTGGCGACAAAAGATGAGATTGCAGATGTGCACAAATTACGTCTATGGCTTACTGTTAATAACAAAAAAATGCAGGATGGAAATACCGATGACCTGATATTTAATATTCCTCATCTTGTTTCTTATATCAGTCAGTTTATGACTTTGCTGCCGGGAGATATTATTTCCACAGGTACACCACACGGCGTAGCATTGGGTATGCATCCACTGGTTTATTTAAAAGAAGGAGATGTGGTGGAATTAGGAATAGATGGTTTGGGAACACAAAAGCAAAAGGTAAAAAATTGGTCAAAATAATTTATTGTGATGATAGATACTCATGTACATTTCTGGAATTATGAAAAGGAGAAGGATGCCTGGATAAATGATGAGATGAAAATATTGCAAAGAGATTTCCTTCCTCAACATTCGAAGTCCGAACTCGACCAGAATGGGATAGAAGGAGTTGTTGCAGTCCAGGCTGATCAAAGTGAAAATGAAACTAAATTTTTAATTGAGCTTGCCAAAAAAAATCCGGAGATAAAAGGTATTGTGGGTTGGGTAGATTTGCAAAATGAGAATATTGAAAATAAGTTGCTTTACTATTCACAATCATCCATAATAAAAGGTTTCAGGCATATAGTCCAGGCAGAGTCACCAGGTTTTTTGAAAGGTGAAAGATTTCTGAATGGCATTAAATTGCTAAAGAAATTTGAGTTTACTTATGATGTTCTTATTTATCAAAATCAATTGAAGGAAGCTATTGAATTCGTAAATGAATTTCCAGAACAAAAATTCATTATAGATCATTGTGGCAAGCCGATGATAAAGGATAAAAAAATTGATGAATGGAAAAAAGGTATGCAGGAAATTTCACAAAATAAAGATGTGTATTGCAAACTATCGGGATTAACAACTGAGGCAAATTGGAACAACTGGAAAGAAAAGGATTTTTACCCTTACTTAGATATAGTGTTTGAATGTTTTGGAACAGACAGATTATTATTTGGAAGCGATTGGCCGGTAGTACTCGTAAGCGGTACTTACACTAAATGGAAAAATCTTTTGAAAAACTACATGCATAATTATTCACCCGAAGAAAAAGAAAAAGTTTTTACAAAAAATGCAATTGAATTTTATAATTTAAAAGAGTAACAATCTCATTCAATCAAAATTAATCTCACTATGAATCTAAATCTCGAAAAAAAAATAATCATAGTAACAGGCGGTGCAAAGGGGATAGGAGAAGGAATTGCAAAAGCACTCGCATCCGAGAATGCGATTCCTGTTATTGTAGGTAGAAAAGAAGCAGATAATTTAAAAACCCTTGAAAGCATTGACGGCAAGGGATTCCAAGTGATAGCTGAATTGACAAGGCCGGAGGAATGTGAAAAGGCAGTAAAGCAAATTGTGGAGAAATTTAATCGCATTGACGGATTGGTAAATAATGCAGGCGTAAACGATGGTGTTGGTTTGGAAAAAGGGAATTATGAACAATTTGTTGCTTCACTGCATAAAAATTTAATTCATTATTATCTCATGGCGCATCATGCATTGCCTTATTTAAAACAATCCAAAGGTGCGATAGTAAACATTGGTTCCAAGACAGCAGAAACGGGTCAAGGCAACACTTCGGCGTATGCTGCATCCAATGGCGGAAGGAACGCTTTGACAAGAGAATGGGCTGTAGAATTGTTGCCATATTCAATTCGTGTAAACGCTGTGATTGTTGCAGAATGTTATACCCCATTATATCAAACCTGGATAAAAACTTTTGAAAGCCCAGAAGAGAAATTGAAATCGATTACTGAAAAAATTCCATTGGAAAATAGAATGACTACGCCGGAAGAAATTGCCAACATGGTGGTGTTTCTTTTGTCTGAAAGATCAAGTCACACTACCGGGCAGATCATTCATGTAGATGGTGGATATGTTCATCTGGACAGGGCTTTGTAGGATTGATGAATTCTTACATTGTTATATTGCGACATTTCTACATTGTTATATTGTTGGATTGGTACATTGTTTAATTGTTACATTGTTGAATTGTTATATTGTTATATTGTTGAATAGGTACATTGTTGAAGTTTACTTTTTCAAACCCAAATTAGGCGGCTTTGCTAATTTTTGTTTTATTCCACAACTTAAAATCTGAATTGATGAAAAATATCTTTTTGATGCGCCGAATTTTAATTTTTTCTATTTTTCTTTTCACTCTTGAAAATGTTTCTGCCCAGGATAAAATTAATCCTGATTCTATCCGTGCAAAAATGCAATGGTTCGCCGATGCTAAATTGGGCATCTTCATTCATTGGGGTATTTACTCCGTGGATGGTATTGATGAAAGCTGGAGTTTTCATAATGGTACCATAAGCTATGCCGATTATATGAAGCAACTGAATGGTTTTACCGCTTCAAAATATGATCCGCAGGCATGGGCTGATCTGATCAAAGAAAGCGGTGCCCGTTACGCGGTTATTACCACCAAGCACCATGATGGCGTGGCTTTGTGGCCAACCAAGCAACATCATTTTAATGTGGTGGACAATACGCCCGCAAAGAGAGATGTGTTAAAACCTTTCTACAAGGCGTTGGATAAAGATGGCATCAAACGCGGTGCATATTTTTCTCTTATTGATTGGACCTATCCGGATTATCCCGGTTTTTTAAAGGATAGTAGTCGCTATAAAATAGCTGATGATCCGCAACGATGGGAAAAATTTCAACATTTTTTCCAGGCACAGATAAACGAGGTAAATCATTTGTACAAGCCGGATCTTTGGTGGTTTGATGGCGATTGGGAACACAGTGCAGAAGAATGGCAGGCAAAAAAAGTAAGGAAAGAAATTCTGAGTGTAAACCCCAACGCCATTATCAATGGAAGACTTGCTGGTTATGGAGATTACGAAACGCCAGAACAAAATTTTCCGGTGAGCCGTCCAAATTACAATTGGTGGGAGCTGTGTATGACGACTAACAACAACTGGGGCTATCACCCTGATGATACCAATTACAAAACACCTTTTGAAGTGATCAGTATTTTTGTAGATGCTGTAAGTAATGGTGGAAATCTATTGCTGGACATAGGTCCCAAAGCAGACGGCACCATACCTTCGGAGCAGGTACATATTTTGAAAGAATTGGGGAAATGGAATAAGAAAAATGGTGAAGCTATTTTTGGAACAATACCCGGTTTACCGCAAGGTCATTTTTATGGACCAAGCACTTTATCAAAGGATTCTACAACATTATATCTTTTCCTTCCGGACCAAACGGCGGGAAACATCATGATCAAAGGGTTATCCAATAAGATTGCTGATGTGCAGATCGTAGGAACTGCGCAGCATTTGCGACCAAAAATTGTTGGGAAAATTTCGTGGAGTCCTATACCTGGCCTGGTATTTATCAATGTTCCACAAAAGTATAAGGACGAATATATGACAGTGTTGAAATTAAAATTGGAAGGTAAATTAAAATTATAGAATTAGGCGTATAAATCGTGATGTAAATATAGCATTTGTTTTAGACTAATATAATTAGTAATTTTGTAGCTAAAATAATTAGTTATGTTTCAAGGAATGAATATAATAGAGTTTGGCAAAAGGTTTCAAACTAAT
>DATKQQ010000234.1:0-18862 GCA_035532615.1 Hanamia sp. | reverse complement strand
GTTCTTTTTCCGAAAGTAATGGCAGTATTTTTTTATACCGCTTTCGATGAATTTTTACTAATGTTGCTTCCATGCAACAAAGGTAATACTTTATTAAATTATTCCAACATACTTGTAAAACTTATTTTGTCCCAATCCCTTAAGTTTATTTTTTAGTACCAATAAAGTAAAAGCAATAAGAAGATGAACGCCATATTAAAAACCGTTGAAATAAAGGATGTCCAATTTATTGGAAATACCGCCATGTTACTTTTTTTATCAAATGAAAGAAGTTTCATAATTCCTCTTGACAACTTTAACGACATTGCCAACCTCACACCTGAGTAGAAGAAAGATTTTGAGGTTATTGATGGTGAAAATCTTTCCTTTTTAGCGCTTGACGAAATTTACAATTTATACGATTTGATTGGGATTTAATTTTATCAACTCATTATCGCCGTTACTTCAATTTCAATAAGTAATTCATCATTTATTAGTTTACTTACCTCTATCATTGTGGTAGCTGGTTTTATATCCTTAAAAAATAGCGAGTGCGCTTTCCCCACTTCTTCCCATTTAGAAATATCGGTAACATACATTCTTGTGCGCACAACATCATTCAAACTGCTCCCAGCTTCGATTAAAACTTTTTCAATTTTTTGAAAAATGAAAACAGCCTGTTCATAGATATTTCCTTTCCCCGTTATTATGTCACCATCTACTGAGGTAGTGCCAGATATTTCAATCACATTTCCTACTTTTACAGCACGTGAATATCCTACCTTATTTTCCCATTTGGCACCGGAACTAAAAAGTTGTTTTTTACTTTCCATAATTAATTTATTGTTCAGTTTTTAATTTTTCAATTTCATCCGAAATTTTTTGATTCCATTCTTTCTGCTTTTCTACATTCATGCTATGGTTGGTTTCGTTGTCGTATTGATATTGCATTGCAGAGTCTTCATCATATACTTTATCAAAAATAGAATTCAATAATTTCTTATAATTATTTATGGTAAAATGAGCTTTTTTAATTTCTTCAACTAATTGCTGCGCATATAATCTGGTTATATCAAAATGATGTTGCTCATGTTCCAGTTGATAGGCAGAATTGATCCTGGCTTTTTTCCATGAATCGTGTTTGAGAAAAAAAATATAAACTCCTACGGTAATTTCAATATTATTTCCATCTTCCTTTAATTCAGAATCGAATGAAAAACCTGAAGCCGTGATAGCTCCCCAGGGAACATTTGGTGGAGCGGTTCCCTGGAAGTCTTTCCAGGTAAGTTTCCTGTTGAAATCATAATAAATGGTATCGCTTTTTACAGGTGCCATTTTATGTTCCGTAAAAACATGGACTGTTACTTTTTGGGCAATGATTGAAATAGAAAGGAAAATTGAGACAAAAGTAAGAATGAAAAATTTGGGCCGGATCATTTGATTTTTTAATTACACGAATTTCATTTTTTTAATAGTATGATTTATGATGTATACAATTTTTAACAGCAATTACACGAATTGAAAAATAAGAATGCTGAATTTTTATTTGTTTACCTGTCTTTATTCGACTCACCATTTACTTCTTCACCAAAGAATGTGTTGTCTCTGCAATTGCATCCATTGATTGATTTTTCATACATTTAAAATGACCAAGGGGGCATTTATCAAAGCCGGTTTTTGAACAAGGGCGACACCATAATTTATTTACCTGGAAAACTTCATACATGGTTTGATAAGGAGTCATGCCAAAAGAAGGAACTGTATTTCCCCAGACAGAAAGAATATTTTTTTTAAAAGCGGCTGCAATGTGCATCAATCCTGTATCGTGGCTGATTATTAATTTTGCATTTCTAACTATGTCTGCTGATTCATTTAAAGAAAATTTGCCACAGGCATTGTAAATTTTCACCGTATCGGATTCAGCTACTTTTTCACCATTCATAAAATCTTCTTTCCCTCCCAGCAAAATGATGGGATATTTTATTTTTGCAACTAGCTCCTGTAATTTTTCAATCGGTAATTTTTTGGTATTATGCGCTGCACCAATAGCAATAGCCACATATCCATGTGAATGAGAAAAGGGGATATCATCTTTTTTTACCTGTTCATTTTCAGGAATAAAATATTCAAGTCCAAGTCCATCATTGATCACACCTAATTTTTCTACAGTTGCCATATACCTGTCCACAATATGTTTGTGAGGCAACAGATTTATCTTAAAATTGGTGTAAACCCATTTCTTAATATTCAATTTATGAAAAGAATGAAATGGAACTTCACGGATGGCATTTTTGATTCGCAAGGTTCGTAAGTTGTGATGCAAATCAATGATATGATCATATTCTTCTCTTTCTATATCTTCAATTGTTTTTTTTAATCCGGTAGCTATCGAATCATCATCCAATAAAATAACTTTATCTAAATATGGGTTTGATTGAAGAATATCCGCAAACTTTTTTTTAGTAAGATAATGAATAGTCGAATCCGGATATTTTTTTCTCAGGCAGCGAATAACCGGCGTGGTTAGTACAATATCACCAATGGAAGAAAAACGAATGATAAGAAATTTCAGGCTGCTGTTTTCCTGTACAGAATTATTAACGGGCCAAATCTTATTATAAATTTTTTTAAAATTCAAGAAATGATTCTTTTGTTTGATTACTAAAATAAAATATTTATATTTTTCATTGAGGTTTACTTCATGAAAACATTTATCATCCCCGTTTGCCGGATCAATTTAATCATCAACTAAACTTCTGTAGGTTTCTTTTTTATCGAAAACACTTTCCATAAAACCGGGAAAGTAGTTACAATAATAATTCCGACAACAATTATTTCCAAATGCTGTTTTAGGTCAAAATTAAATTCACTTTCTACAAACTTTTGTAGAAAATGACCACTAAACAACATGCTTCCAACCCATAAAACTGAACCTACAATATTATAGTAAGTAAACTTCTTTTTATCCATTTTTACAATACCTGCCACTATCGGCGCAAAAGTTCTTACAAATGGTACAAACCTGGCCATAATAATAGCAACCCCGCCATTTCTCTCATAAAACTCATGTGCCTGTATCAAATATTTCTTCTTGAACAAGACGGTATCTTTTCTTTCATATAAAAAAGGGCCGCTTTTGTAGCCAAACCAATACCCAACAAAATTTCCGAGAATTCCAGCTATTGAAATTATTAACCACATAATTCCCAGGTCAACCCATTCACTGTTGGATTGAAATAATGCCGTACTTACAATATTGTTGCTGTAAATTCCTGTAACAAAAAGCAATGCATCGCCCGGTAAAAAAAAACCTGCAAATAAGCCCGTTTCGGCAAAAATTATAAAAATGATCATCCACAACCCTCCATGTTCAATATAGAATTGTGGATTCAATAAGTCTTTTAAATTAATGCTTAATATTTCCAAAAGGTTCACTATATCAAAATTTTATATGAGTAAAATAATTTTTACCCGGTAAATAAACAACAAAGATTCTTAAAAGAAATGGAAAATTCTAATCTACCATAAATGATAAAGCTTTTTGTTGATCAAATTCTCCTCCCCATTTTGCAGCCACGCAGTGAAAGTATTTCCATTACTGACCTCAATGGCAAACCGAAAGAAGATAACCATCCCCAGCAAAATAACCAAAGAGGAACAAGAACTAATAAAAAAGCGGTTTATTAAAACCGCCTTTAAAAATTAAATGAGAATTATTTATTACCTCCTGTTTCCAAACATGCGAAGTAAAAAAAGGAAAATATTTATAAAATCAAGGTACAATGTCAAAGCACCAAAAATCGATAATTTCTTCACATTATTAGCATTGGCCGCTACTCCCTGGCTTGCATCACCATTCACTTCCAGCCCCTCTCCTATCCTCTTTAATTTCTGAACGTCATAAGCGGTAAGCGCAGTAAAAACCATTACGCCCACGATGCTGATGATATAATCTAATTGACTGCTGTGTAAAAAATAATTGATCACCATTGCTATCAATACCCCGATAACACCCATCATTAAAATTCGACCAAATTTAGTAAGATCCTGGCTGGTTGTATAACCCATTACAGCCATAACGCCAAACATAGCCGATGCGGAAAGAAAACACCCTAAAACCGAGCCCGGTGTAAATGCCAGTAGTATAAAGCTAAAAGTGATCCCATTTATAACTGCATAAGCAATAAATAAAGCCATCATTGCAGTTGCAGAAAGCCGCTGAAAACCAAATGACATAATAAGTACAAATCCAAGAGGTGCAAATATAGTAACCATTCCCAAACCTGTTAATCCTGTTGGTCCAATCAAATAGCTCATTAATTGGTTGTTGATTGAAAACTGCCAGGCAACTAATGCAGATACGCCAAGGGCAATAAACATTAGTAAAAACACATTTGCAATAAAAGAACGAGAACGGGTTTGTTCGCCCGTAGGTACATAACTGATATTGGTAATATTAGAATTACTGTTTGTTAAATCCATGTTTTAAATTTTTTTGTAAAATTATAAAATATTTGATGAAAAAAATCCCGGTAGTCATCGGGAGTCTCAGAAATAAGAGAAATTTAAGAATTACTCAATATTATATGAGAAAAATGATTACTCTTTCACTTCAAACCAAACCCGCTTTTTATTATTCCAGTCGCCATTATAATTAATAGTGAGTTCCTCACCCGCTTTAATTTTCCTAACTGTTTTTATTCGGATCATTTGTTCTTCAAAATCCATAAAATATTCGCAATTGCTTACATAACTATGATTGTAAACCGGCACAAAACCCAATGCCATACAGCATTGGCTCTTATCTTCCCCCCATTCAAAAATATAATCGTGCAATAATGTTTTATCCAGGAGGGGCCTTTCTGCAGCGCTCATTACAATTACCGGCGCTTCTTCAACAAGTATATTGGCTGTAATTTTTTCTTTGGTAAAAACACCTCTTCCTTTTCCTGCAATCGTTTTTATATATAAATATTGTTTTATCATTATTAAGATGTTTTCTAAAGATAAAAATAAATTAATTTTGCGCCCTTATCCGGAAAAATATATTCAGATGACTGGAGAAGAAATTCCAGTTCAGGATCAATATGAAGATGTTTTGAAAACCGGTAGCGATAAAGCTATCAGTGAATTTTTGAACGAGCAAAACATCAGCGGTGTTGCTGAACTTATTGAGGAAAATGAAGACAGGGAAATTGAAATTTTCCTGCACCTTTCTATGCATAGGGCTTTAGCTCTTTTTAGAATTCTGGATCATCCCACCCAAAAAAGAATTATAAAAAACCTGCCACCGATAAAAAGCGCTGAAATATTGAATGAGATGCAGCCGGATGACAGGACTTCATTTTTTGAAGATCTCCCCAATGAAGTAGTACGGGAATTAATAAAAACGCTTGTACCGGAGGAGAGAAAGATCACGCTTTCGCTTCTTGGCTATCCGGAAAATAGTGTAGGCAGATTGATGACGCCTGATTATGTGTATGTTTATGAATATAACACTGTTACGGAAGTTTTAAATATTATCAGAAGTGTTGGGAAAAATACAGAAACCATTGATGTAATTTATGTTATCAATAAGCATGGTGAATTATTGGATGATATAAGGATTAGGGAATTCATACTGGCTTCGCCCGAAACAAAAGTGAGCGAACTAATGGACGGCAGATATATTGAATTGAATGTAAATAATGACCAGGAAACTGCCAGCGAAGTTTTTAAAATGAATAATCGTGTAGCCTTACCCGTTGTAGATGATTACAATGTGCTCCTCGGTATAGTTACCATTGACGATGTTCTTTGGGTCGCCGCCGAAGAATTCAGTGAAGATATGCAGAAGATGGGTGGCGCACAGGTATTGGACATGCCTTACCTGGAAACACCTCTGTTTACTTTGGTCAGGAAAAGAGTGGGTTGGCTCGTCATTCTTTTTTTCGGCGAGATGCTAACTGCAACTGCTATGGCATTTTTTAATAGTGAAATGGAAAAAGTGATCATACTCACTAATTTTATTCCACTCATTATCAGTACCGGCGGAAACAGTGGTACGCAAGCTTCATCCCTGGTAATACAGGCCATGGCACTTGGAGAATTAAAGCTTTCTGACTGGTGGCGGGTGATGCGCCGCGAAATTTTATCGGGCCTTATGTTGGGTATCATGTTGGGTTGTGTTGGTTTTTTGCGAATCACGTTGTGGAGTTTTGCTATGCACCATGGAATTGGTGCAGATATTTATGGCCCTCATTGGGCATTACTTGCCCTCACTGTCTGGTTTTCATTAATTGGAGTAGTGCTTTGGGGTTCATTGATCGGAAGTATGCTCCCACTTCTCTTAAAAAAATTAGGTGCTGATCCAGCTTCATCTTCTGCTCCTTTTGTGGCCACTCTTGTGGACGTAACCGGATTGATTATTTTCTTTAATGTAGCACTTTGGGTTTTAAAGGGGACACTTTTGTAAACCAAAAAAACATTCAAAAAAAATTTGAAAAAATCTTTGCCTTCACAATAAAATGTTTTTACCGCCCAAATACATTCATTCACCGAAAAGCAATGATTAATCAAATAAATTACAGTTTATTTTTGCATTGATTTTTATAAGATTACTTACTTAAATCATTCGTAATATCAGATTGCCATTGAATTTGTGTAATTCATTATGAATGACTCAATCTGGAATAGTGCAGCAAAAAATAGTCTTGCTTTTGAAAAAAATAAAGAATGAAGTCCAAAGAAAAAAAACAAAAACAATCAAAGCCCAATATCTTCAAAATCCTGAAACCTTATTCAGGAATGATTACCGCTTTATTATTCTTTGCTTTATTAAGCAACGGCCTCAACTTAGCTATTCCCAAGATTATACAGTTTGGCATCGATGATTTTTCAAAAGGAACTTTCAGTATGCAGAAGATCATTACCCGGTTTTCAATTGCTGTTCTTTTAATTTTTATTTTCACTTACACACAAAGTATCCTCCAGACTTTTGCATCAGAAAAAGTTGCACGTGATATGCGAAAGAAACTGGCTTCAAAAATTTCCCAACAGAATTTTGCCTACATACAAGATACCACACCAGGTAAACTCCTTACCAACCTTACTTCAGATGTAGATGCCATAAAAGTTTTTGTTTCGCAAGCCATTGTTACTATTCTTTCTTCTTTGGTTTTAATAATCGGGGCGAGCGTTTTATTACTTAATATCAACTGGAGATTAGGTGTAATTGTTTTATTGATTATCCCCATTATTGCCTTTACATTTTTTATCGTTTTCAAAAAGGTAAAAACATTATTCCGAAAAACCCAGGAAGTAATTGACTGGCTCAACAAGGTAATTAACGAAAGCATCCTGGGCGCAGCATTAATAAGAGTGCTTAATGCTCAATTTACAGAGTACAATAAATTTATAGATGCAAATAAGGAAGCAAAAAATTTAGGTTTATCTATTTTGCGTTTATTCGCTACACTAATTCCTATTATTGTTTTAACTGCAAACCTTGCACGTATCACTATTTTGAGCTTGGGCGGTCATTTTGTTATAATTGGCAGCATGACTTTGGGCGAGTTTGCTGCATTCAATAGCTATATTGCTATTTTAATTTTTCCGATTATTATGATTGGCTTTATGAGCAATGTGATTGCGCGCGCTTCTGCATCTTATCAGCGTATTCATAATACACTCGAATCTCCTGACTTTGAAGATAATGGGACTGTTGTAAAAGAATTAAAAGGAAATATCAGGCTTGAAAATGTAAGTGTTTATTATGGTGAAAATCCTGCTTTAAAAAATATCTCATTTAGTATAAATGGCGGAAAAAGGACTGCGATCATAGGCCCGACTGCAGCAGGAAAAACTCAGTTACTTTATTTATTAACTACTTTAATAAAACCCAAAGAGGGCAGCATCTTTTTTGATGACATAAATATCGCAGAATATAATAGTGGCGGACTTCTCAGTCAAATAGGCCTGGTATTCCAGGATAGCATTATTTTCAATTTAAGTCTTCGTGAAAACATCGCTTTTAATTCTAAGGTAACAGAAGAAGATCTTCAAAAGGCGATTGAGACCGCAGAGTTAGATGACTTTATAAAAACGCTTCCTCAAGGATTAGAAACTATCGTTTCTGAACGAGGATCTAGCCTTTCAGGTGGACAAAAACAGCGCATCATGCTGGCACGCGCGTTGGCAATTAATCCTAAAATTTTATTGCTGGATGATTTTACTGCGAGAGTAGATACATTAACTGAAGAAAAAATATCAGATAATGTAAAACAAAATTACCCAGGGATAACACTGATTTCGGTGACACAAAAAATAGATCCTATAAAAGACTATGACCAGATAATTGTAATCATGGAAGGAGAGTTAATAGCAAGCGGCAAAGATGAATACCTGATGCAAAATTCGCCCGAATATGTACAAATATATCAATCACAAAAAAGTACTACAGATTTAGAAGTATAAACAATGGATTACAATCTTTATAAAGAAAATAAATCTTCTACCAGGGTGGCATTAAAAAAGATGCTCCAGTTCATGAAAGGTGAAAAACGGAATTTAATAATCGCATTCATCGTAATGGCGTTTAATTCCGGTATTTCCATGCTTACTCCTTATTTAATAGGTTATACAATTGATCATTATATCCAGACGAAATTATTTCATGGATTATTGTTATTCACCGGATTCATATTGTCTCTCTATATTATTTCAGCAGCAACCGATTATTTGCAAACAAAAATCATGGGCAGCATTGGAATAAGAATGTTATATAGTCTTCGCAATGCCGTATTCAATAAAATACAGGAATTGCCTGTTGCCTTTTTTAATCAAAATAAAGCAGGCGACCTGATCTCAAGAATTAATAACGATACGGATAAAGTAAACCAGTTTTTTTCTCAATCGCTCATGCGCTTTGTTGACAGCATATTTACCATGCTGGGTGCTGCTATTTTTCTTTTAGTTATTCATATCGAATTGGGTGCTGCCGCTTTGCTTCCTGCTCTTTTCATATTAATTTTTGTAAGAATTATTTCACCATGGGTGAAAAAAAAGAATGCTATCAGCCTTAAAACTACAGGTGCATTAAGCGCGGAAATTCAGGAGGGGCTTGGGAACTTTAAAACGATCATAGCCTTCAATCGTAGGGATTATTTCAGGGAAAAATTTAATTTGGCAAACGCATCCAATTACAAAGCTTCAGTGAGCGCGGATTTGGTGAATAATATATTTGCTCCGGTATTTACACTGTTTTCCAATATTGCCCAATTGATCGTTTTGGCTTTTGGGATTTATTTAATATCGAAAGGAAACTTTACTATTGGATTATTGATCAGTTTCATTGCTTATGTACAATATTTTTACCAGCCGTTACAGCAATTAGCTACCCTTTGGGCAACCTTTCAAACGGCAATGGCAGCCTGGGACAGAATCTCTGTCATTTTAAATCTGGAATCTGATATGGCTCAAAAATCAGAAAGTAGAACCAACCATATATCCAATGTGCCTTTATTAAATTTCAGAAATGTTTCTTTTCAATATTTTGGAGGAAAGAAAGTTTTACGCAATATTAATTTCAAACTGGAGAAAGGAAAAACTTATGCATTTGTGGGGCCAACCGGAGGTGGAAAAACAACTAATGCCTCGCTTATAGCAAGATTATATGACCCAACTGAAGGCGATATTTTTTTTGAAGGAAAAGATTTACGAACATTTACTCCGGAAGAAAGAAGCAAAAAAATTGGATTTATTTTACAGGAGCCCTTTTTATTCAATGGAACCGTACGGGATAATATTTTATATGGAAATGAGATCTATAAAGAATTTGATAATGAAAGATTAAATGCCCTACTTAAAAAGGAAGGATTGGAAAGTCTGGTAAGTAGGTTTGAAAATGGATTAGATACGAAAATATTTTCCGGAGGCGATTCTATGAGCCTGGGCGAAAAACAATTGATCGCATTTATAAGAGCCGTTTTGCGCAAACCTGAGTTATTGATTTTAGATGAGGCAACCGCAAATATTGATACCATAACTGAAAAATTATTAGAAAATATCCTTCAAAAACTGCCTGCATCAACTACTAAAGTAATCATCGCTCACCGGTTGAATACGATTGAAAACGCAGATGAAATTTTCTTTGTCAATTCAGGAGAAGTTACTGCTGCCGGTAATTTTGATAATGCTTTACAATTATTATTAGAAGGGAAAAGAGAAAGTTAGAGATCCCTGCTCTTCCTCCCAAAAGAGGTTTAAAACTTATCAGCAAATCTACAATCAATCAAGAATCTCATTTTCCTCCCAACCATAAAAGTGCATTGATGACTAATTTGTCCTGAATTTTATTGGCAAAAGTGTAAGATAGCGTGCGATTGGTGGTATCAATTTTATGCTCATAATCCATGTCGTTATGCCCCATGTTGAAATAGATCATTCTATAATTTTTGTTGGTCCAAACAACCGGATAATATCCGCTATGCCAAATCTCACTTTGTTTAGGGCCTGTACCCAATGGAAAACTTGAGGAATCAATTGACACAAGAATTTTTATGTTGGGATTTTTTCGCAGATCATTAGACCATCTGTACCATTCATTTGGCGCGGATTTAAATGTTTTTGGTAAACCTTTAGTGGCAGGATGATGCCGATCTTCCACGCGCAAAATCGCAGAAGTGGGCCGCCATGTATTACTCACATAAGAGCCAGAGCCTAAAAACTGATTGTGATACCAATCCCAATTCATTGGATATTCAGATGGAGTCAATGCGAATGCTGAAAAATGAAATCCCATCCATCCGCCTCCATTTTCCATGTATTTTTGAAAAGCGATTCTTTGAGCGGGATCTTCAGGACGTGTATCTAAAAAAACAACTACCTGGTAATGTGAAAGAAAATCAGAATTGAGATTCTCCCAATTGTTGGTTGAATCATACGTGAAATTATATTTCGCAGCCATTTTCGGAAACCATTTATTGGCTTCATGTACAAAGCTGATATGTGCCAGGTCATTTTTACCGGTGAAGAATGCAATTACTTTAAATTTAGGATGAATACTTTGTGCAATTACATTGTATGCAAAATAAAAACACAATAAAGAGACAAAAAAAATCTTAAAAATCTTATGACATGTAATCATGATTTTTTAAAATTAAGGGTTGTGCGTTATTGAAAAAAAATTATTTTTTGATTTTTCAAAATCAAATGTTCAAACGATATATAGGCGAGCATGCATAACTATAATTTTTATTTTTAGAAGTGAAATTTATACCGGGTAAATTTGGGTTAAAAGTAAGTGCTTTAAACAGACTTTTATTGAAGATTCTTACTCTTTTTCAATTATATTTTTAAAATATAACTAAATACTTTTTCGTTATTTTGTGCCAATCAAAAAATAATTTATGTGTGGAATTGTAGGTTATATCGGGCCAAGAGAAGCTTATCCTATTATTATTACAGGGCTTAAAAGACAGGAATACCGGGGTTACGATAGTACAGGTGTGGCTTTGATCAATGATTCAGGCTTACATGTTTTCAAGAAAAAAGGAAAGGTTGCTGAATTGGAACAATCGTTAATAGGCAAATCTGTAAATGCACATATTGGAATCGGGCATACACGTTGGGCCACACATGGTGAGCCGAGTGATGTAAATGCGCATCCACATCAAAGTAATAATGGGAAACTGGCAATGATACACAATGGAATCATTGAAAATTATGCGCAATTAAAATCAGAATTGATAAAAAAAGGATACACATTTAAAAGCGAAACTGACACTGAGGTGCTTATCAATTTTATAGAAGATATTCAAAAAAATACGCAATGCCCACTTGAAGAAGCTATAAGGATTGCGCTGAAAAGGGTTTCAGGAGCGTATGTAATATTATTGCTCGACCAGGATAATCCGGATACAATTATTGCGGCACGAAAAGGAAGTCCTTTAGTAATTGGAATTGGTAAAGATGAGCATTTCCTGGGCTCAGATGCGACGCCCATGCTGGAATACACGAAAGAAGTAGTATATGTAAATGACTATGAAATCGCAATAATAAAAGCAGGAGAACTGATCCTTAAAAACCTCGGAAATGAAAGGCAAATGCCCTATATCAGTAAACTTGACCTTGAACTCGCCGCGATAGAAAAAGGTGGTTTTGATCATTTTATGCTTAAAGAAATTAATGAGCAACCTGCCACCATTTATGATTGTTTACGGGGACGGTTAGACGCAGAAAAAGGAACCATTACCATGAAAGGGATCCAGGATAACATTGAAATACTTATCAAGGCTCCACGATATATTATTATTGCCTGTGGCACCAGTTGGCACGCTGCTTTGGAAGCAGAATACATTATTGAAGAGCTCTGCAGAATTCCGGTAGAAGTGGAATATGCATCAGAATTTCGCTATCGGAATCCGATTGTTAATAAAGGAGATGTAATCATAGCTGTGTCGCAAAGTGGTGAAACTGCAGATACCCTGGTTGCCATTGAAAAAGCTAAAGAGCAAGGGGCTTTTATTTTTGGGATTGTAAACGTCGTAGGCTCTTCCATTTCACGGGCCTCACATGCGGGTGCATATACACACGCCGGCCCTGAGATCGGCGTAGCTTCTACAAAAGCATTTACTGCACAATTAGCCGTACTGATGATGATCGCTTTAAAAATTGCCAAAGAAAAAGGAACAATTAACGATTTAAGATATACAGAGTTATTATTTGAATTGGAAAATATTCCTGAAAAAGTAGATGCCATCTTAAAGAACGGAGATTCTTTAAAACCAGTTGCTGAAAAATATAAAGATGCGAACAACGCGCTTTATCTCGGAAGAGGATATAATTTTCCAATCGCTCTTGAAGGCGCTTTGAAATTGAAAGAGATTTCTTACATTCATGCAGAAGGATATCCCGCTGCAGAAATGAAACACGGACCGATCGCATTAGTGGATAAAAATCTTCCGGTAGTATTTGTAGCAACTAAAGATGAATACCATGCCAAAATTGTAAGCAACATACAAGAGATAAAAGCACGAAAAGGAAAAGTGATTGCTATAATTACTGAAGGCGATGATATTATTCCTTCCATGGCAGATGATGTTTTTTTTGTGCCCCCCGCAAACGAAGTTCTGTCGCCACTTTTGAGCGTGATTCCTTTACAATTGCTTTCTTATTACATAGGAGTTGCCAAGGGCTGTGATGTAGATAAACCCAGGAACCTCGCAAAGTCAGTAACTGTAGAATAGTTATTAATTGAAAATTGAAAATCTTAAGAGCTCAATTTCATCAATCAAAATTCAACACAATCCGTATTATGAATATCATTACAAAACACCCGATCAACAATTTAGGTTATAATTTTATTGATCCTAAATATATTCCTGAAGGAGAAGACGAATATTACCTGAGAAATCAACAAAATAATAATGGTATTGAATATCGCCATCTTTCAGGTTTCGAAATTGAGATTCTGATTCGTAACGGAAATACATCTGATGATTGGGCTAGAATTTTCGTCTCAAAAGAATTCGATCCTATATTAGTAAAAAATTCAAATTTCCATGGCCTTGTTCGCATAGGAAAACTCCAACCCTTTTATCTTGAGTTTCATAATTTACGCATGCCGGTTGGAATATACAACAGCCAGATCATCAGCTGCGATTTCGGCCATAATGTTTGTATCAATAATGCCAGCTACCTGAGTCATTATATTATCGGGAATGAGGTAATGATCTCGAATGTAAATGAGTTGGCAACAACAGATTATGCAAAATTCGGAAACGGAATTTCAAAAGAAGGAGAAAAAGAAGCAACAAGAGTCTGGATAGAAGTACGCAATGAAAATGGTGGCAGACGCGTGGCTCCGTTCAATCGTATGCTTCCGGGCGATGCTTACTTGTGGAGCAATAATCCCGAAGACGCGCAACTTCAAAAAAGATTTATAGAACTTACACAAAAAGAATTTGATCAAAAGAGAGGATATTACGGCACAATTGGCGACCGCTGCGTGATAAAGGACTGCGACATTATTAAAGATGTAAAAATTGGAACAGACGCTTATATAAAGGGCGCCAATAAATTAAAAAATCTTACTATCAACAGCGATGAAGAAAGAACTTCACAGATTGGCGAGGGTTGCGAAATGGTTAATGGAATTGTGGGTTTTGGCTGCCGAATATTTTATGGTGTAAAAGCAGTTCGTTTTGTAATGGCAGCTCATTCACAATTAAAATATGGCGCCAGGTTAATCAATTCTTATCTTGGAAATAATTCTACCATCTCCTGTTGTGAAGTGTTGAACACGCTCATATTTCCCAACCATGAGCAACACCACAATAATTCATTTCTATGTGCTTCCGTGGTTATGGGTCAAAGCAATATCGCCGCGGGAGCTACTATAGGCAGTAACCATAATAGTCGGGGTGCAGATGGCGAGATCATTGCCGGGCGTGGTTTCTGGCCGGGGTTATGTGTAAGTCTGAAACACAATTCCAGATTTGCATCATTCACTATTTTAGCAAAAGGAGATTATCCTTATGAAATGGACGTCAAACTTCCCTTCTGCCTTGTAAGCAACGACGTAAAAGATGACAAGCTTGTTTTGATGCCAGGGTACTGGTTCCTATATAATATGTATGCGCTCGAACGCAACGCCTGGAAATTTGAAGATCGGGATAACCGAACTGAAAAAATTCAAAAAATTGAATATAATTATCTGGCCCCTGATACGATCAATGAAATGTTTTCTGCAATTGATCTTTTATCAAAACTAAAAATTGATGAATACGGAAATGCAATAATGGAAGGCATAGAAAACAGTAGCAGAAATACTGAAGTAGTAAAAGTAAAACAAGTTTTAGATTTATTTAAAGAATTGATCTCTTATTACGGAACCATACAGTTAATTAATCATATAAAAGAAAACAAATTTTCATCCTTCGAAGAAATGAAAAAAAGTATTCCGGTAAAAATAGCAAGAAACGATTGGAAGAATATCGGGGGACAATTAATCCCATCCACTGATGTAGAGAAACTTAAAAATAAAATAAAAGGCAACAAAATTAATTCATGGAAAGAAGTGCATGATTTTTATCGCCTCTCAGGAGAAGAGTATGAAAAAAACAAAATGATTCATGCTTATACATCATTGTTAGAAATTGAAAATATTACTTCAAAACAATTTACCCGGGAATATTTTAATAATGTATTACAAAGATCAGTGGTCACCAAAACCTGGATGAGCAAAGGAATTTATGAATCCCGTGCTAAGGATTATTCAAATCCTTTCCGAAAAATGATCTACGCTAACAAAGCTGAGATGGATACCGTCATAGGCAAAATTGAGGACAATCATTTTATACAGGATCAATTGAAGGAACTGGAATCTTTTAATAAAATAGTAAAGGGTTTGATTAAAAAATTCGGGAACTAAAGTGGGGACTGCTTCGATGGTAGCGGAAAGTGAATCACCAATTCAGAAGAATTTTGGAAAATTTATAGTAGATCTTTTATTGAAAAGTTAGTTTAAAAATTTCTTTCAAAAGATGAAAACCCGCAACGTTTCATCAAATATTTTTAACAAAGGATTCCACAGCAAGCATATAACTTTTTAAACCAAAGCCTGAAATAGAACCTCTGCATTTAGCTGAGATATGCGATAATTTACGGAATTCTTCACGTGCTTCCACATTTGAAATATGTACTTCCACAACAGGAATTTTTATAGCTGCAATGGCATCACCTATCGCAATTGATGTATGAGTATAAGCACCGGCATTTAAAATAATACCATCCATATTTTTAGCAGCACTCTGAATTTCATTTATTAATTCCCCTTCTACATTACTCTGAAAATAATCAAAGTCAACGTTATCATATTCCTTACGTATTTTTTGAAAGTAATTCTCAAAAGTCTCCGACCCATAAATTCCTGGTTCCCTGGTTCCAAGAAGATTTAAATTGGGACCATTAATAATAGCTATTTTCATGTATGATATTTATTGGTGGGCACTTTTCTCATCCAGCATTCGTATCCTTCTACAAAGCATTTGCAAGATACCTTTCAGTACTTCCTGGTCTTTGGATAATATTTTATAAAAAGGTAATTGATCGAGTTTTAGTAAAACACTCTCTTCGTTACAGGTAGCAGATGCAGATCTTGTTTCAGAATCCAACAATGATAATTCACCAAATACTTCATTTTCCTTTAGTACAGCAAATGTATAAGCTCCATCATGTATCCGAACGCTTCCCTTCTGAACAATGTACATACAATCTCCTATGTCGTTTTTAGCAAAAATAGAATCGCCTCCTTTTAGAGTAACTTCATCCAGGATATCGGCGATACCAACTAAATCTTCCTCGGGAGTATTTTTAAAAATGTCTGTTTTTTTAAGTAAGGATACTTTTTTTGAAAATGCCATGGTTTTTGAAATGAGTTTTTAAATCAATGATGACCTAAAAATACAAAATAAATTGAGATAGAAAAAAGTAATAATTAACTAGTAAAAATAACCCTGTAAATAACAGATTAAACTAATTCACCAAAAAGCTATTTCTTTATCATTGTAAAAAACTCATCAAATAAATAACGACTATCATGAGGTCCTGGTGTGGACTCAGGATGATATTGAACAGAAAATGCAGGTCTGTCCTTTAACCGGATACCTTCCACGGAATCATCATTCAGGTTGATATGTGTAATTTCAATATTGGAAGCATTTTTTACTGCATTCGCATCTACCCCAAATCCGTGATTTTGTGTCGTGATCTCACATTTTCCAGAAATAATATTTTTAACCGGATGATTTAACCCTCTGTGGCCATGGTGCATTTTAAATGTGGGGATATCATTAGCAAGTGCTAATAATTGTTGTCCGAGGCAAATTCCAAAAAAAGGTTTCTTAGCTTTTAAAATTTGCTTTACCGTTTCAACTGCATATTTCATCGGCTCCGGATCGCCGGGGCCATTGCTGATAAAATAACCATCGGGGTTGAATTTCTCTAATTCTTCGAAAGATGTTTTTGCATTAAATACTTTAACATAAGCCCCTCTTTCAACAAAGCAATTCAAAATATTTTTTTTGATTCCATAATCAAGAACCGCAATTTTTATTTTGCTGTTTTCATTGCCTGCATTATAATTACTTTTTGTGGAAACAATAGAAGCCAGCTCAAGGCCTGCCATAGAAGGAACTTCCGATAATATTTTTTTAAGTTCTTCTACATTGTTATTTTCAGAAGAAATGATACAATTCATGGCGCCAGCTTCCCTGATATGAATTACCAGCGCACGGCTATCTATTCCATCAATAGCTACAATATTTTGTTTTTCAAAATAGTCCTGCAAAGAATTATCAGCGGCAAAGCGTGAATATTGCTCTTCAAGATTTCTTCCTATAATTCCTTTCACTTTGATAGAATCACTCTCCACCTCATTTTCATTAATACCGTAATTTCCAATATGAACATTGTTCATAATTACGATTTGTCCGTAATAACTAGGATCAGTAAATACTTCCTGGTAACCCGTCATTCCTGTGTTAAAACAAATTTCGCCGGTGGTAGTTCCTTTTTTCCCAAAAGCTCTGCCATAAAAAATATTTCCATCTTCTAAAATTAATATGGCAGATTGGAGAGATTGTGTGTCAGACATGTTTATAGTTTTGCAAAGAAAAGAAATTACGGGCAAATAATTGTAAGGTTTAAAAAAGTTTCGCAATTATTTTTATCTGCTATGTTTAAAGATTGTAGAAAAAAATTGATGATCCAATAAATAAAACTTGTACAACTTTTGAAAATAAAAATTATAATTTCCTTTAAGCTTATCAATAAAAAGAAAAAAAATTATTCCGATTCTTATTTTTTATTTCAATAATTTATTTCAAAAAATCATTTCCTATAATTAATATTATTCGTAATTTCTTTCAAAAATTTTAGCATTACATACTTTCAATTATTAATTAAATTAAGTAAATATTAAATTATATTTAGTTAATACTAAATATAATCAATTTCTTATTTAGTTTTGTATAACAAATGAATAAGATGCAAAAGAAATTACCTTATAGTTGTCCTAGTTGTGTTGCGCACCTTCAAGTAACAAGCCTTACCTGTCCTCAATGTGAAACGCAGGTTTCAGGCATTTTCCCTTTACCTGTTTTATCACAATTATCACAGGAAGAACAAAAATTTGTGTTAGACTTTGTAAAAAGCAGCGGAAGTTTAAAAATAATGGCCGAACAATTAAAATTAAGTTACCCAACTGTTCGCAATTTACTGGACGATATTATTGAAAAAATAAATCAAAATGAAAAGCAAAAAAAATGATGAAAATTTTATTTAATCCTTTTATAAAAATTGCAGGTTATAATGCATTAATCTATGGATGGCTGATCATTTTATTGACCGCCGTAATTGCTTACTTCAGCAACTGTCATTTTGATGGAGCGATAGATGTTCACGAAGGTGCAAAAGCTTCATGGTGGTTTTATTATATTGAGCCTTTAATAGACTGGATATCCATAACGTTTGTGTTATACTTAGCAGGTATTTTATTTTCTCAATCAAAAATCAGATTTTTCGATGTGGTCCGGAACGTTTGCATTGGCACGCTTTCCAATGTTTTTTGCAGCGTTGTTTTGTTTTGGTCCATTGCCCAATGTAGAAGAATTAGACAAAATCAATTTTTTAATGGTTTTAAATATGATTGGTATTCTGATATGTACAATTTGGATGATTGCTTTATTTTTTAATGCTTATGTAACTCAAGTTTCGCACATAAAAAAAAGAACCAAAATGTGGATAACTAAATAAAAAAAACAGCATAATTGTTTGTATAAGTCACTGATAATCAGTAACTTAGTGTTGACAAACAAAACGCCCAATTATGCTGCAGTCCAAA
>DATKQQ010000233.1:0-14960 GCA_035532615.1 Hanamia sp. | reverse complement strand
TATATAATTATCCAGTTTAGGATTATACCAGGGCATTTGGGTAACCTAGTATTTTGGTACATACTTTCCCAATCGAATTTTTTTTCTGTGCTCATATTTATAGGTTTTTATAATTATTGAAACAGGGATTTTTCCTGCTCGTTTTTACTCTGTTCGTAACGATTCCACAGGATTTGCAGTGGCTGCTTTATACGTTCTTAAAAGCAAAATAATCAATGCTGGCAATAGCATTACTAATCCTCCAATTATAAATAGCCATACACTCAGATTAATTTTAAAAGCAAAATTCTGCAACCATTTATTAGCGGCAATCCAGACTATAGGAACCGCAATAATAAATGCGATGAGTACTAACTTTAAAAAGTCTTTTGACAATAAGGTAATGATTTGCGAAACACTCGCGCCCACTACTTTTCTTATCCCTATTTCTTTGGTTCTTTGATTGGTAGCATAGATTACCAACCCCAATAAACCTAAGCAACTTATCACTATCGCAATGCCCGTGGCCCATTTCAATAAGATGGAGATATTCTGTTCGTCGGTGTAATATTTTGCAATGCATTCATCCAGGAAATGAATTTGCAATTCAGTATTGGGATATATTTCTTTAAAGTCCTTTCCAATTTTTGTTATGGCACTTTTCCAAACTGTACCTTCTGCATTTTCAGGTTGTAGAGCAACATTAAAAGTTAGTTCCATACTTCGATCGTTAAAAAGAACCAATGGCATTATTTCGTCATGCAAGGATCCCTGGATGAAATTGCCAACCACACCAACTATTGGAATTTTCTTGTCTCCCAAATAATTCGATTCAGCATATTTTCCAATCGCCTCCTGCGGATTTTTGAATCCAAGCATTTGCGAACATTTTTCGTTAATGACAAGACTGTTGATGGTATCGCTATAAGGAAGATTCGTTCCCGCCAATAACTTTATGTGGTACAATTTGATATAGTTGGTATCGGCTGGTTTTATCCTTACCTGGGTATCTATATCTTCTTTCCCATTTGTGTATTTTAAATTGAATCCCAATGCCCGTTAGTTGAGGGAGGAAAACCTCCAAGGCTCACATTGGCGATTTCGGGGATAGTCTTAAATTTTTGTAATAGAACCATTCGCTTTGCAGTAGAGGTGTCTCTATAATTTGTTCCGAAATAAATGATGGCATTTTTTTTAAAACCCATGTCTTTATTGAGTTCTAAGTGAATTTGTCTTCCTACAACAATAGTGGCAATAATAAAAACCTGTGCGATTACAAATTGAGAAACAGTGAGCGTTTTCCTGAAAAATAATCTTCTTGTATTCCCTAAACCGGAAACAGTTTGATTTTTTAAAACTGCAATTGGCCTATAAGACGAAAGAATTAATGCCGGATATATTCCTGAAAATAAGCTGACTAAAATAGTGGTAATCAATAAAAATAAAATCACACCCGGTTGCTGAATATCAAAATGAAGTCCTTCCGGAATAAAACCTGAAAATGCTTTTAATAACAAAGGAGCAAAAAAGATAAAAATCAAAGTTGATATCGCTGTGAGTATAAATGTTTCGCTCAAGAACTGAAATATCAATTGTTTCCTGGAACCTCCCAACGTTTTGCGGATACCAATCTCTTTGGCTCTTTCAGAAGATTGTGCGGTGGTGAGATTAATGAAATTAATACAAGCCAACAGCAATAAAATTCCTGCCACAACCATCAATCCGCATAGCGCAGGCCTATAAGCTTTTGCCGGTCCGGAATCACCCTCATAGAGCTTGCTGAAATGCAGGTTTGATAACGGTTCCAAACCATAATTTAAATTAAAGCGACCATTCGAAGAGGGTTTGGCATGCAACTTATAAACATTCCCGATTTGTTTCGCAATCTGTTCCGGATTGGTATTTCTTGAAAGTTTTACAAATAATACTGATGGAGGGATATATTCCTCATCATGTAAAGATCTTCTTATTAAAGCTTTTTCAGTAGCTCTTGAAACAAAGATTTGAAAATTAAAATCAGTATTATATTTTAAATTTTCTATTATTCCACTTACAATTGTATGCACTGTATCATTGAATGTGATTTCTTTTCCTACCACATCATTTAGTGAAAGATTAGGGAAAAATCTTTTCGCGCTTTGTTCAGTTAATACCGTTTGATATGGTTGTGATAATGAATATTCCGGCGAACCGGATATCCATTTATAATTGATTAGTTTAAAATAATTATCATCCGCAAAGACAATGTTTGGCATGTTTAAAAAGACTGAAGGTTTTACGTCACCCGGTTTTGCAATACTCATATTTATTTCAAAATCCCAACGATTCAAAAGCGCTGCCACATCCAATCCTGTCACTTCATTTCGAACTTCATTCACTAATTGAAAAGGTACTCTTGCATCATGATTAGTTACTACCCGACAAATACGATCACCTCCTTTTTCAAATTTATCAAAACTGAAATCGTATTGAACGATCAAAAAAATCACAAGAGAAGCGCTGATACCATCGCTAATCCAAAAACATTGATGGCTGAAAAGAGTTTGTTACTCCTTAAATTTCTAAACGCTGTTTTGAATCCGATAGCTATCGGATAATTTTTAAACATTGCCTGAACTATAATTTTTATGATTAAATGATTTTATTAATTAAAGCTGTTAGCTTATAGCTATTAGCTAATAGCCAATGGCTAAGACCTTTTTTTATTCACTCCTCAAACTAGCCACCGGATTGGCCATCGCTGCCTTTATCGCCTGGAAGCTCACCGTAATTACTGTTATAATTAAAGCACCCAATCCCGAAAAAATAAAGATCCAGAATGAAATTTTTGTTCTGTAATCGTATTGTTGCAACCAGTTGTTTGAATAATGCCATGCTAAGGGAATGGCGATGAAACAGGAAATAATTACCAGCAATGCAAATTCTCTTGACAACATTTTCCATAATTTATAATTGGATGCACCAAGCACTTTTCGAATGCCAATTTCTTTTTTTCGTTGTTCCGCAACAAACGATGCCAACCCAAATAATCCCAGGCATGAAATGAAAATAGCCAGTATGGTAAAAAAAGTAGCCAGGTTGCCAATACGCTGCTCATCGGCAAATTTCTTCGCATAATCTTCGTCGTTAAAGGTGTAATCAAAAGGCGCATCGGGGTTGTATTTTTTAAATATAGTTGCTATTTTACTTAATGCGTCCCTTGCAGGGATACCCTGTTTTATGGCAACTGTAACAGTACCAACATTTTTAGGATTGAACATAAAAACCGTAGGCGTAACGGGCTCATAAGGCGATTCCATAATCATATCTTTTATCACCCCGATGACTGTATATTTTTTATCATTGAAATCTATGGTTTGTCCGACAATATCGCGCTTCATGTCAATTTGTTTTACCGCGGATTCATTTAATATCATTGCTGAACTATCGGTTGCAAAATCTTTCGAAAAATCACGCCCTTCTTTGATTTCCCATCCTATTGTTTTGCCAAAATCAACCGTTACCCAAATGGTGCCAAAAGAGGGCAACGTGTTGGGATCTTTTCCCTGCCAGTTAAAGCCAATCTGGTTGGAATAAACGGCTGTTGTGGGGCTTGAGGATTCAGCCATATTACCTACAACTCCCGTAGCAAGAAGGCTGTTGCGTATGGCATCATAGTGTCCATACAAATCCGGGGTTGTCATATTGATTGTGATAAGACCCTCAGTCCTGTAATTCACCGGCCTGTTTTTGGCAAATTGAATTTGCTTAAAAACTATGATCGTTCCAATAATTAAAGCAATAGAAAAAGTAAATTGAACCACTACCAAAATCTTACGTGGCAAGGATGCAAACCTTCCTACCCGAAAAGTGCCCTTTAATACTTTTATCGGCTCAAATTTAGAAAGATAAAAAGCAGGATAACTTCCGGCAATAATTCCTGTAATAAATGTAAATGCCAATGCCAGGAGCCAGAATATAGGATTGCTCCAGGGCAGTTCAATGCTTTTGTTGGCAAGCTTATTGAATAATGGCATTAATAAGATCACCAACAAAATAGAAAATACAAAAGACACAAACGCCACTAAAACAGATTCGCTTAAAAACTGCCCGATCAATTGACTGCGAACAGAACCCACTGTTTTTCGAATCCCCACTTCTTTCGCCCTTTTCTCACTTCTCGCAGTAGAAAGATTCATAAAGTTGATGCAGGCTAGCAGTAGGACAAAAACACCAATAATAGAAAACAACCAGATAAATTGTATGCGGCCACCGGCAGGTTTGCCATTTTTAAAATCGCTGTACAGGCGCCACTTATCCATAGGAAATAAATAGGCCTGTTCCTTTCCTTCTGTTGCGGCAACCTTATGTGCCATTACCACATTTTTTATCTTCTCTGTTTCTTTGCTCATATTAATGTTACCGGCAACCTGCACATAAGCCTGGAAGGAATGATTGTTCCATTGTGTGGCTGCATCTTTTAGCCATTGCTGCGTAGTTATATATTTTTTCCAGGGCAGAAAAAGTTTAGCCTCATACAAAGTAGTATTGTGGGGAAGGTCTTTAAAAACGCCGGCTACTTTATAACTATCTTTATCATCAAGCTTGACCATTTTATTCATTGGATCTTCATTGCCAAATAGCGTTTTTGCCAAAGAGGCGCTTAATAAAATGGAAGACGGATCAGTCAATGCATTCATATTCCCTTTCACCATTTGTAATGAAAACATGGAGGGAAAATTGGATTCAACCCACATGCCACTTCCGGTAATTTTCTTTTCGCCCACTGCTAACACATGACTAAAATTCCATGAAGTCATTGCGACATTTTTAAAATCACTACCGTATTTACTGCGCAATTCATTGCCAATAGGCATGCACACGGCCGGTCCCGTATCCATCTTTCCCTTTTCGTCTATATAAGTCGTCATCACCTGAGCAATCTGAGTATGATTTGTATGATAGTTATTGTAAGTAACTTCATCCTTTATCCAAAAGGTAATCAACATGGCGACAGCCATGCCCGTTGCCAATCCGAGAATATTAATAAGAGAATATACTTTGCTCTTAATAAGGTTTCGCCACGCGATTTTGAAATAGTTTTTAATCATACTTTTTGCGTTTAATGGTAACTGTTATTTTTATAATAAAACCCCGCCTGTACCATTCGGGCAGGCAACAAATATTCAAGATTCCTGATTTCTTCACTATCAAATTAGCTAATTAATTCTATTCACTCCTCAAACTATCCACCGGGTTTGCTAATGCTGCTTTTATTGCCTGAATGCTCACGGTTAATAAAGCAATACTTAAAGCAACTAAGCTAACAACTATAAATATCCACCAATTCAAGTTTATTCTGTAAGCAAAATTCTGCAACCATTTGTTCATTATCCAGTAGGCAAGCGGAATGGCAATAGCTATTGCGATTATAAATGTGAGAATAAATCCTGATGATAATGCAGCTACTACATCTTTCAGATCAGCGCCTAACACTTTGCGTATTCCAATTTCTTTTGTACGGTTAACTGCATTTATAGCGGCTAATCCAAATAAGCCAAGGCATGCTATGAACATGGCAAAGTAGCATGCCGCTTGTATGATGCTTTGCCAGCGCCTGTCTGCCTCGTACATTTTGGCAATACTCTGGTCGAGAAAAGTATATTCAAAAGGATAGTTGTTGGTGATTTGTTTCCATTCTTTTTGAAGTTTGGCAATTGTTGATTGCATTTCACCTGCTCTTACCTTGAACATAAAATATTGTTCATAATTTTTTGCCAACACATGTTGTTCAGGTTCAATTTTTTTTGACAGCGTTTCAAAATTATAATCCTTTACGACACCTATTATCGTTGAACGGATTGCTTTATTGTACACACCAAGCTTTGCATCTTTTCCCAGCATCTTAAATAATGTTTCATTAACAATACTTGGCCTTATCGTGTTTGAGGTATCTGAAGGGTAAGCTTCGGAAAATGGTCTGCCTTCAATAAATTTTATTCCCAGCATTTCAAAATAATTATAATCAACGGTTAACTGTTTCAGGAATTTTTGTTCGCCATTGAGTATAAATCCATTTGTATTATAGCTGCCATCCAGTCCGCCGTTCATGCCTGAAAAATAAATTATAGAAGGCTGTGATTTTGCATACACTTTTAAACGGTAGTGAACCCGTTTTGTAAAATTAAAGTCGAATGTGGGGTTCTCCACCATTAAAACCTGGTCTTTATCAAAGCCTAAATTTTTATTGGTGATATAATGCATCTGGAGATTGATCACAACAGCCGCAAACATCAGCACAACACAGGCAGTGTATTGTACTATCACCATTATTTTTGAAAAGCGCGGATTGATCTTATAAGTTTGAAAGCTTTTGATGATAGAAGCGGGTTTCATTTTAGATAAGATCAATGCAGGATAGTAACCGGCCAGCAATCCTAAAACAAGACTCAGCACAATTAAAGAAACCAAAATTTCTTTCCATGAAAAGTTGTTAAAATGTATATGGGTTTGCATTACATCATTAAACAAAAAAAGTAAAGGCTGAGATAATAATAATCCAATAACAACTGCAAAAATTATCAGCAACTGGGTTTCTGTCCAGAATTGAAACACCACAGATCTTCTTTTTGCGCCAAGCACCTTGCGTATGCCAATTTCCTGAGAGCGTGCAGCAGCGTTTGATATGACAAGCAGAATATAATTTAGCGATGCAATTAATAAAATAATAATAACAAGGCAGGCTAATTGATAAATACTTTTCGCATCAGTGTAGTGCCCCCATGGTTGTGAAATATTATAATGGCAATCAGTAAACGGGCGCAGGTACCAGCGAAACTTTGTAAAGTCAAAATCCTTCATGTACTTACCGTATTCTGCTTCATAAGGTTTGGTATAATATTGTTCAACCCATTTGTTCATTTTGGTTTCAAACTTTTTATAATCTACATTGTTTGCAAGTTCAACCATGTATAATGTAGTTGCCTGGTTAAACCCCTGTTTTATCTGCTCCTGGTAATCGGGATCAGATTCAATAGGTACAATCAAACTATATTGTATGCTCGAGTTTTCCGGTGCATCTTCTGCTATACCACTTACAGTATAAAGAAGCGCTGTGTCTATATCCAGTTCTATGGTTTTACCTACTGCGTCTTCATTGCCAAAATATTTTTTTGCTAATGAGGCGGAAATAACAATATTGTTGTTTGATTTAAGAACAGTTTTAGGATTCCCTTCCAAAAGATGAAAAGAAAAATTACAGAAGAAGTTGCTATCTGCAAACAAGCAATCTTTCTCTTTGTAAGTTTGATTATTTACTTTAACCAACAGATCCCCGTTATCTTTAAAACGGGTAATGCTTTTAATTTCGGGAAATTCATTTTGCATATTGGCTGCAACAATAACAGGAAATACCAATTGATTTGATACATCATCATTTTTTGTAAGGAAAGAAAAAAAACTTTTTTTGGCTGTATCCCTGGAAGGATAGATGCTGGTCATCTCCAAACGATATAAGTGATCTTTTTTTGTGTTAAAACTATCGTAAGACTGCTCGTACCTGATATAAAAAAACAACACCAAGCAAAAAGCAATGGAAACAGAAAGCCCCGTAATGTTTATAATGCTTAAAGTCTTGTTCTTAATAAGATTGCGCCATGCGATCTTGATATAATTTTTAAACATAGCTTATTATTTTAAAGGTTATTATTTTGTATTTTTGAGAATAATAAAAAAGTAAAATTATGGAACGGATAGTAATTGAAGTGAACGATGCTACCGCTAAAAAATGGCAGGATGCGTCTCCTGAAATAAAGAACCAGCTTGAAAAAAATATTGAAAAACAAATAGAAATTCTTTCCCGTGGCGTGAAAGAGGATGAATTCTTTGCCCTGCTTGACAAAATCAGTGATGAAGCAGTGAAAAACGGTCTTACAGAAGAAATCCTTGAAAAATTGCTGAATGAGGAATAATTTATTTGTTATTGATACCAATACATTAGTCAGCGCTTTTATATTCAAATATTCTAATCTAAGAAAAGCATTTGAAAAGGCTGTGAAAGAAGGAGAAGTTTTTGCAAGCCTTAAAACATACAATGAATTCAGTGAAGTTTTATTACGTCCGAAATTTGATAAGTATATTTCTCCGGAATAAAAGTTATTAGCTTCAAAGGAGTTCAAAGAACTGGCCATATTTAGTGAAATATCAGAGGCTATTACTGAATACCGGGATCTTAAAGATGACAAATTTCTGGAATTAGTAGTTTCTGTAAATGCTTCCCGCATTATCACCGGTGGTAAAGACTTGCTTATTCTAAACCCATTTCGTGATATTCCCATTTTGAGCGCTGTTGATTTTATAAATAATTTTAAACTATAATTTTCGTTTAATCATCCCTGGTAGTAACCCTCGCCTGTACCATTCGGGACGGCAACAAATATTCAGGATTCCTGTTTTCTTCATTAGCAAATTAGCTAATTATCACATTGGCTAATTAACTTATTCACTCCTCAAACTCTCTACCGGATTTGCTAACGCCGCTTTTATAGATTGAAAGCTTACTGTTATTAGCGCAATTAATAAAGCAATCAACCCTGCAACAACAAATATCCACCAACCGATTTTTATTCTGTATGCAAAACTTTGTATCCACTTGTTCATTGCGAGTAATGAAAGAGGAGTGGCAATGATAATGGCAATACAAACAAGCTTTACAAAGTCTTTTGAAATTAAGGTCGTAATGTTTGTAACCGTGGCTCCTAAAACTTTTCGTATGCCTATTTCCTTTGTTCGTTGTTCGGCTGCAAATGCTGCCAACCCAAATAAACCAAGACATGATATAAGGATAGCAATAACTGCAAATATTAAAATGAGTAAGGATGTTTGCCTGTCGTCCTTATATAATTGATTAAAACTGTCATCCAGAAAATTGTATTCAAGCGGATTGCCGGGTAAGACTTGCTTCCATATTTTTTGCAAAGCAGTTACAGCTTGTTGTGCGCTTTTAGGAGCAACTCGTATCATAAAAAGATTAAACCATGCCGGATTTTGAAAGACCACCAATGGTCCGGTTTTATCGTGAAGGCTTTTGAATTTAAAATCTTTTACAATACCGATGATCTGCCCCCTTTTGCCTTTCCAGGTAAATCGTTGCCCGATATAAGGCCTGGGAATATTTAATTCCTTAATAGCCGTTTCATTTAGTATCACATTATTTTTGTCGGCTTCATTATTTTTTTCAAACCATCTTCCTTCTTTCATTTGCAATTGCATGGTTTTGGCGTAATCTGCATCTGTAGATAATTGTGCAATTTTCGGGTTGAAGGTAGTATCGCGGCCGGCCCAATCTGCAGCACCGGTTGAATAACTTCCTATATTTAAAATAGGTTGATTGGTAAGGGAAACATTTTGAATACTGCTTTGTGCAAGCAACTCTTGTTTTACAAGATTTTCCATTTGAGTTTTCTTATTGAAATCTATGTTGGGCGGTATATGCGTCATTAAAACCTGCGACCTGTTGTAACCGGGATTGCTTTGCTGTATAAACCGCATTTGTTTGTAGATAATGATGGTACCTGCAATCAACATAACAGAAAAGGTAAATTGAAGCGTTACCAATCCTTTCCTTAAATAACTGTCTTTTAATTTTAAAACAGTAAAACCTCTGAAAACATGTAACGGTTTAAAAGAAGATAAAACCAGAGCGGGGTAAATGCTGTTTAAAATCAATGCGCTCAGTAATGTAATACCAACTACTTTCCAAAGGCTTGCAGAAATCAACAACAATGAGAAATGCGTATCAGTAATAGTATTAAAAACAGGGAGGCATAACTTAACAAGCAACAATGTAATTGCCAAAGCCAACATGCTTATAAGAAATGCTTCTGCTAAAAACTGGTTAAATAATTGCATTCTGCCTGCGCCTACGATTTTTCTTACGCTTACTTCTTTGGCCCGAAGGCTTGCTTTGGCTGTAGTTAAATTTACATAGTTGATGCAGGCAATGATCAATAATAAAATACCTAAAACAGAAAATATGTAAACGGTATTTTTGTTACCGCTTCCAAAAAATGCAGACTGAAGGTCTGTTTCAAAATGCAAGTCTTTTAAATTCTCAAGGCTGATGCTGGTTTGTTTTTCAGTGTCGCCGCTACGTTGCTGCAATACATTAGTAATTTTTTTTGCAAGTACAGGAATGTTTGCAGATGGCTGCACTTTTATAAAAGTTATATAATTGGCGTTACCCCAGTCTTCATCATTCGCTTTCCTGTCAGCATTTCGTAAAAGGTTTTGAAGTGGGATAAACGCAGTGAATTGAAAGCTTGAATTGGTTGGTGCATCTTTTACAATTGCCGTTACTACATAATCCAGGCTATCTGCCTGAATCACTTTCCCCATTGCCTTATCAACACTTCCGAAATATTTTTTTGCTTCCGAGGCTGTAAGAATAATGCTGTTCATATCATCCGCAAAAGAAGCTGCATTACCTTTTATAAAATCATAATGAAAAATATTAAACCAGCTACCATCAACAAAAGCACAACTCTTTTCATAAGAAATATTGTTGTTAATTTTAAACACAGGCATATCACCGAGAGCTGCTAACCTTGTTACCTCTTTAACTTCAGGCACTTCTTTTTTTACAGCATCAGCAAGTAATAGCGGCGAAGTTTCCCAAATCCATCCTTGTGTCTTCAGGTTAGTTGTGAGGCGATAAATATCGTTTGTATCCTTTTGATTATTATCAAAACTCATTTCGTTTTGAACCCAAATAAAAATGAGTATAGCAGCAGTCATTCCTACAGATAGCCCGACTATATTAATTATTGCGGTTGATTTATTTTTCCAAAGACTGCGCCACGCGGTTTTAAAATAATTTTTAAACATAGTTCTTATTTTAAATTTTTATTCTTCATTTAACCATAGCCGTTAGTAAACCAACAATAATTAAGATCCCTGTTTTCTTAATTAGCAAATTGGCTAATTAGCACATTAGCTAATTAAATTTACTCACTCCTCAAACTCTCCACCGGATTTGCTATTGCCGCTTTAATTGCCTGGAAACTAACCGTTATCACCGCTATCAAAATAGCTACAAGACCTGCAGCTAAAAAAATCCACCAACTAATATGAATGCGGTAAGCAAAACTTTGCAACCATTTATTCATTGCCCACCATGATAATGGAAATGCAATGATGCAGGCTATGAAAACTAATTTTATAAAATCTTTAGAAAGCATTTTGGTTACAGAGATGACACTTGCGCCGAGCACTTTGCGGATACCTATTTCTTTGGTTCGTTGTTCTGCCGTATAAGTCGCCACGCCAAATAATCCAAGACAAGCGACGAGTATGGTAAGCCACGCAAAAATATTAAGTATCGTTCCCGTATTTTGTTCTGCGGCATAAGTTTTATTATACAGGTCATCCATAAAAGTAAATGTGAATGGCTCGCCGGTGTTGAACTGATCCCATTTGGTTTTCATGGTTGCAAGCAAACCTTTAATGTCTGCTGTTTTTACTTTAAAGATCAGTCCAAAATCGGGTGCAAGCGTCATCAGCAAAGGTGTGATCGGCTGATGCAATGATTGAAAATTAAAATCTCTCACGACACCAATTACATGAAAAGGAACATTGGTTCCACGGGTGCTGTTTTCGCGTACAATGGTTTTTCCCACTGCTGTCATATCATTCCAGCCAAAAGCTTTCGCTGCGGTTTCATTGATGATCATCGCTGTGGAATCGGTGGCAAAATTTTTGGAGAAATTTCTGCCTGCAACCATCTGCATTTCAAAAGTAGGAATATAGTTTTCATCCACATGATATTCCTGCGTTCTCATAATTTCATTACCATGCCCAAGTGGATATGCCAGCGCATTACTTCCACTACTTGGCCCGGCAGGCTTGTATGATGAAACCGTTGCATTTACAATTCGTGGGTCATTCAACATTTCCTGTTTATACACCTCTTCATTTTTCCCCAATGCATAAGAATTAGGTATGGTAAGCAATTGTTCTTTATTATAACCTAAATTTTTATCCTGTATATATTTCATTTGCTGCCACACTACAATGGTGCCGATTATTAATACAACAGATATAAAAAACTGGAAAACAACCAGGCTGCTTCGAAGACCAAAACTTTTATTGCCGGGCGTAAATTTGCCTTTTAACACCTCAATTGGTTGGAATGAAGAAAGATAAAAAGCAGGATATAACCCTGCTATAAAGCTTACCAATAAACCAAGCCCGATAAATGATGCAATAATTTTTAAATTAAAATCGAAATGTAAACCCTGGCCTGAAATACTATTAAAAACCGGCAATGCAAGTTTCACTAAAACACTTGAAATAAGCAACGCGATAAAAACCAATAGTGCCGATTCAATCAAAAATTGTTTAATGAGTTGAGTCTTTCCTGAGCCGATCACTTTACGAACGCCTACTTCTTTGGCTCTTTGCGAAGCGCTTGCAGTGGAGAGATTGATAAAATTGATACAGGCGATCAACAGCATAAAAATGGCGATAGCTCCGAAGATGTAAACATACATGGCATTGCCAGGCGGACTTAATTCATAGTTGGCATGAGAGTACAAATGGATAGAAGTTAATGGCTGCAGCGCAAAACCCAGGTGGTTACCCTTTGTGATAAATTGCTTAAGGCTGATGCCCATACTTTGCTGTATCTGTGGCCCCATATATTTTTCTACCATCCCAGGTAATTTCGCTTGTAATTTTTTATAGTCAGCTCCAGGTTTCAACAATAGATAAGTAAAAAAATTAGACACCATCCAAGAATCGGATTTGGCATCATCCAAACCAGCCATTGAAGCAAATAAGTCAAAATGAAAATGTGAATTGGCAGGCACTTTATCTATCACACCGGTTACTTTAAAAGAGGCATCCTTATCATCAGGAAAGGTTAAAGTTTTACCCATTGGGTCTTCCTTTCCAAAATATTTTTTTGCAATGGCTTTAGTTATGATAATGGTATTAGGTTGTTGCAATGCCGTTTTCGCATCACCTTCTATAAGTGGCAATGTGAAAATGCTGAAAAAGTTAGGGTCAACAAAAGCCATCTCATCATCTTTAAAACTCTTTTCTTTGTAATTTATTTTTGGAGTGCCGGCGACCTGTAACCTTGTGACATCATGCACTTCAGGATAATCATTTTTCATCGCCTGGGCAACGGGTGGCATTACATTGGCCTCAAAAATTTTACCACCGTTGATATCGGCTTTGAAAACAACGCGAACAATCCTGTCTGCGTTCTTATTGAAACGGTCATAGCTCAATTCATTTTGCACATACATCATAATGATAAAACAAATGGAAGTACCGATTGATAATCCCGCAATGTTGATGAATGAGAAAGTTTTGTGTTTCATCAGGTTTCGCCACGCGGTTTTGAAATAGTTTTTAAGCATTCGCTTGTTATTTAAAGGTTATTATTTTGTATTTTTGAGAACAATAAAATTGAAAAATTACGGAAAGGATAGTAATTGAAGTGGATGATGCTACCGCTAAAAGATGACGGAAAGTTTCTTCTAAAACTAAAAGCCGGCTTGAGAAAAGTTTTGAAAAACAAATTGAAATAGTTTCTCAAAATGATAAAGAAGCGCAATTCGAAGAACTCTTGAACAAAACAAGGAAAGAAGCAGCAAAAAACGGCCTTACAGAAGAGATCCTTCAACAATTGCTGAATGAAAAATAATATTTTTTTTGTTTTTAAGGCAAATGCCTGAAAATATACTTTTAAATTGTTTTTATGGAAAAGATAGTTATAGAAATAGATAACCCTACAGCCGAAGAATTTAAGAAATTCAGCGCTGAAACCCGAAGCAGATTTGGCGAAACTGTGGCCATTGCATTGAAAAAAATAATTAACGATGCTACAAAGAAATCCTATAAAAATTTTCTTGACGCAATTAGCGATGAGGCGCAAAAAAACGGGCTTACGGAAGATATTCTTAACGACTTGCTGAAGGCCAATGATTAATACATTTGTGTTTGATACTAATGCCCTTATCAGCGCACATCTCCTTGATAAATCGAAGAGTAGGAAAGCATATAATAAAGCAGTTGACACGGGTGTACTTATATATTCTGCCTCAACATTTGATGAATTTGCAAAGACATTTATCCGATCAAAATTTGAAAAATATTTATCACTTGACAAACGAATGTCTGTTATTAGAGAATTCCAGGCAAGAGGTGCTTTAATAGAGGTTGGAATATTGGTTACAGCAAGCCGCGATCCTAAAGACAACAATTTCCTTGAATTAGCAGTATCTGCAAATGCTTCCTGCATTATCACCGGCGATAAAGACCTGCTTATTCTAAACCCGTTTCGTAATATTCCCATTTTAAACACTGTTGATTTTTTGAATAATTTTTGAGCCATTTGTTTCTCCTTTGCCAGTAAACGAACCTATCTACCGGCAGGCTGGCAAATATTTAAGATTTCTGTTTCCTTCATTAGCATATTAGCTAATTATCACATTGGCTAATTAACCTATTCACTCCTCAAACTATCCACCGGGTTTGCTCTTGCCGCTTTTATGGTTTGCATGCTCAATGTGATCAGCGCAATCAATAACATAGAAAGTCCGCTAATTACAAAAACCCACCAACTTATACCAGTTCTGTATGCATAATTCTGCAACCATTTATAAGTAGCCCACCAGGCAATTGGCGCCGCAATAACAAAAGCGAGAAGCACTAACCTCATGAAATCTGTTGATAAAGAGGAAGTAATTTGCATTACAGATGCACCTAACACTTTTCTTACACCAATTTCTTTTTTGCGACTACTGGTGGTAAAAATTACAAGTCCCAATAAGCCCAAACAACTTATAAGAATAGCAAGCCCTGTTGACCATTTTAAAAGACTCTCAGTTCTTTGTTCACTTTTATAGAGATTAGCAATTTTTTCATCAACGAATTGATAGCTGAAATCTGCATCAGGATAAATTTGTTTGAAAGCCTTTTGAATTTTACTGATA
>DATKQQ010000232.1:0-57983 GCA_035532615.1 Hanamia sp. | reverse complement strand
TACCTTGGGTATAATCATTGAGGATATCGATATGGCTATTACCAAAGTTATCAATCAAAACGGGATGGCCGGAATCCTGGAGCTTTTATCTCCGGAAGCAAAAATAATTTTAACCTAATTTATGTGCGAAACTTAAGTTATATTACTAATGCTCTTTAATAAATTATCGTAATTGAATAGGGTGGTAATGGAATATTTCCCGATCCTTTTATTTCCTTTTTTACAGGTGGAAGGTTTAAGCCTGGATGACTATTCATGCCATCATTAATCCATTGATACTGTAGTTTTGAATATTGAATTAAATGCAAAGGATGCCATGCAATCTTTTTCTTTGAAATTACATTCAGAATGTTTACATCTACATCCCAGGTTTTACGAGGGTCTTTATTGATAAGCATTACAGACCATTTGCCATCCGGACCGAGAAGTGGATACGAGGTTACGAGAGGTTGTTTTTTTCTGTTAATAATATTACTTGTTGAAGGATATATATCTAAATTTGAATCAGCAGGCTGTGCCCAAAAATGTGTAAGCATCTGCATTGCATAAAAAGCTGCTGTTTTGTATTTTATTTTCCCATTTTCTCCTAAACCAAAAATCATATTATTGCCATAACCGCAATTATTGGATTGCTGAAGCCAGGCTGGCTCATAACCATAAAGGAAACTCTTACTCCCGCCCAATTGCATAAACTTAGCCAAAATATCTGCATACATCAATGCGCCTTCTATTTCCACTTCCGATTTCCCCTCATAAGCCGAATAGCCATATTCGGTTATATAGAATGGTGTATTTGCTGGTAAAATATTATTTTGAATATTTTTTAAAGCAGTAGAAAGCATCTTCGGTGCGGCTAATAATTGCGGTGCAGGTGAACCGCAAATATTATCAAATGGATACCATTCAAAAGAAAAAAAGTTGAAGAGATTAAGGCTATTATGAATTTTCAAATAATTCAAAAAATCACTAGTCCATTTTGATTCCGTAAAAGTAGTACTATCATCAGGTGTAAAAGAAAGAGAAGCAAATCCTGGGCCTCCCATTCGCATTCCGGGTTCCAGTTGTCTTATCTTTTCCCCTAATTGATTATAAAGAGCTGCGTAATCAACCGGATTAATTAACTGACCTTCAGGCTCCTCTCCCATTTCAAGTTCCCTAACGGGATAATGTTTTGCTTTAAAATACTTTATCATAGCCAGAACATTATCCGGAGTATCGTACAAAAGCGCTGCAGGAAACAGAGCCGGTTGGCCAGCAGTGATTCCAGATTTAAAAATCAGGTCTATTCCTGCCTGCTCTATGTTTGAATCCAGATCATTTACAGTATGCCACGGATCTGTTGAAGACACACGAATAACTGTCTGATCATGATCGGGAGAATGATGCATCCAATCATGAAATTTCCCTTCCGAGTCCATCAATCCTGCCTGCATCTCTTTAATAGAAAAGCCAAGACTGTCCCTTATATCTTTCGAGCCAGGTATTGCTGTATAAGAACTTTGGGTCATAGAAATCCGGATAAAACGAACTTTAACCGGTTTATCTGCAATCTTTACTATTTTATTTTCTCCTTCACCATTTTCAATAAAATTTTTGTGGAAAGGATACCAAATTCCTGGCTCATAGGGATCAAAATAATCCGGATCGTTGCCTTTTGCATAATCTAAAGTATAAGATAATGCATAAGGATTTCCCCATTTTATTTTGATGGCATTTATTCTCCTATATCTGCCAAAATCAACAATTACCCATTGCGGATGCAGTTTGTTTGATTCATGAGTATAATACTTATCTAAGTATGGATTACTTTTCCAAAAAGTAGAAGTATCGCAATCAGAAATTCGCGAATAACCGTCATCGTTGGCCTGGTCATGCGTATTGCCTCTCCTAGGCAAACGGTAGCCATAAGAAATCTCTATCGGTTTTCTAGATATACTATCAGACACCCAATATCCCTGGTGCTTAGCGCTATCACTCCATTTGCCTTCAGGATTCCAATGCCATACCTCACCTGCTAATTCAGATCTTAACCTGTAACTTATCGGTTTAAGTCCTACGGTTTTCATCACCTTAATATTTTCCGGAGTAAGCATTTTGCTAATATCTCCTTTGAAATGACCGTCTATGGCTCCTCCTATATTTTTTGATGGTATAAAAGAATTCAAGGGATGGTTGGGAGTATATAAAATATTGATATTCCCTTTGGATGTTCTTTGAGCATACAAATTATTAAGAAAACAAAAAATGAGAAGAGGGAATATAATTTTTTTCATAAAAGATTATTGATGATATCTCTGCCACATTTTTTTTATATAATTACTTTATAAAAAATAATAGTATTTTAAACTTTAATCCAAAACTTTAAAAACTCATTATAATCCGTATGCACCACTTCATAACCTTGAGGTATCTCCGTTCCAAAACTGTGATAAGTAACTAATCTTGTTCCGGCAGGTTGTTTGTCTAATTTTTTAAATAAACAACGGTTGTAATAATTATATAATTCCTGAGAATATGTTATAGTGGAATCTATTTTTTGAGTGCCCTGAACATTCTCATAAAAAGAATTGTAGAAATAAAAATGATCGTATTTTTCAAAATCAATATTGGTAATATTATCGCAGATAAAAACAATATTTTTTAATTGAAGCTGCTCTGCAATTTTACTTGAAAGTTCAACTAAGTATTGTCTTTGCTCAATGCCATAAAATAAAGTGAGTGGATGATAATGCGCCGCAGTTAAACAAAATTTACCAGCTCCGCTTCCAATATCCAATACTTTCACATCATTAGAAATTGCTAAAAACCCGGCTGCTTTTTTAGCAACTTCAAGCGGCGTCCAATGCTTTTCCGCTACATCCTGGATAGGTTTTGGATAAAGGGAATTAAATTTTTTATCTGATGCAAACCAATTCTTCATTTCTTGTAATTTTTCAGTCTCCTGATCATTTCAAAATTCATACCAATTGAGACTATTCTAACAATGAGAGTACGAAGACAAACAGTTTACTAGTAACATAGTATTTCTTGAAAACATCTGTTTATCCCAACCCAATCTCAGTATGCCTGGCAGGAATTTCTACATCCAGAAACCCTTTGCTGATAAGGCGATTTTTAAAATCCTGTTGAACATCATAATCTCCATGTACCAAAAAAAGTTTTTTCACTTGCTTTGGATCCTGGCAGGCGAGCCATTGACAAAGATCATTATAATCGCCATGAGCGCTCATACTTTTTATTTCTCCAATTTCGGCATGTACTTCATGTGGCTGGCCAAATATTCCAACTTCTTTTGGATGTAATTTTAATCTACCTCCCAAAGAATTAGGCTCACAATAACCACTGAATAAAATGGAATTACGGCTATTTTCAATATTATTACTAATGTGATGTTTCACCCTTCCGGCATCGGCCATTCCACTTGCAGAAATTATTACCATAGGGTCTGCGCGATAATTAAGCGATTTGCTTTCCTGTACTGATTGAACAAATTTTAGCCCTTTAAAATCAAAAGGATTTTTGTCCGTCAGTAATAATTTTTGTACCGGGCTGTTAAAATATTGAGGATAATTTTTCATTACTTGTGTAGCTTCCATGCTCAAAGGACTATCTACATAATATGGAAGATCAGGTAGTCGATTTTCATTTTCCAATTCATTGAGCGCATACAACAATTCCTGTGTGCGACCCACGCTGAATGCAGGTATGATGAGTTTTCCTTTTTTTTGCAAACATGTTTTTGTGATCCATTCGAGGAGTTTATCAGGAGTGCCGGTGATTTCATCATGCAATTTATTTCCATAAGTAGATTCCATGATAATATAATCTGCTTGTGGAAATACTTCCGGCGATCTTAAAATAATATCCCTGAATCGTCCAACATCTCCTGAAAAAGTAAGATGAGTTACTTTATTGTTCTCAGTGATTTTCAGATGTACTGTTGTGCTTCCAATAATATGACCCGCATCCAGATACATAAATTGTACATTTTCATCTATAGTAAACCATTTTCCATAATCCACTATTTCAAAATGTTCAACGGCTTTGGTGGCATCTTCCATTACATACAATGGGGATAAATAAGGCTTGCCTTGAACAGCACGGGTTTTGTTTTCAAACTTTAAATCATTTTCCTGAATTCCTGCACTGTCGGCCATGAGTATAGCAGCGAGATCTTTGGTAGCCGGAGTGCAATATACTTTTCCATTATAACCCTCTTTAATTAATTTGGGAATTAAGCCGCAATGATCAATATGTGCGTGCGAAAGAATCATGTAATTTACTTCAGATGGATTAAACCCAAAATCACGGTTAAGTGTATCAGTTTCATTTCCCAAACCCTGGTACATGCCGCAGTCGAGCAAATACTTTTTCCCATTTGTAAGTGTTAGCAGATGTTTAGAACCGGTAACAGTGCGGGCTGCGCCGTGAAAGGCAATTTTCATAAATAAAATTTAGATGATAAATGAAATTAAAGTTAAGGGTAAAAATTGTTTTTTTATTAAATTGTTATCATGCTACAATAATGTGTACCCGAAAACAAAGAATAACCAATCAGCACACAGTAAAACAACTAATATTGAATATTTATTTACCAGTAAACTAATTAAACAATTACCTTTGGCTTAAACGACCAGGTAAATAAAAATTCTGCGATTAATTCACCACTTTTATTTCTTCCAACTGATTTCACAGTGATAGCCTTACCTTCTCCTGAGTTACAGGAGTCATTTATAGCGTTTACAATGAGCAAGCCTTCTTCACAGGTAAAAAAAGTATTGCTTGTTGCTTTCTTACAATATGTGGCTTCCATTTTAGTTACCAGCATTGAAACAGCTGGTCTTCTTTGATAAATATTTATCAACGCTAAAACTCCTGTGCTCATTTCTGCAGCCATAGCAAGCGATGCAAAATAAGTAGAACGGAAAGGATTTTGAGTAAGCCATTTATAAGGAACAGAAGTTGTGCATTTTTCTTTTGTAATTTCTTTGATTTTTACTCCTGAAAAAAAAGCAGCAGGCAATTTAAAAAGAAGATACATCCTGAATTTGAATGACGAATTAATAAGAGAAATTAATTTATTTTTTTCTTCTGTCATTTTCATGGATGTTGATTTCTGTACCTTCTTTTACGAAAAAAAACAGAAAGGTTTTTAGAATTAATGAATAAAAATCCAGCAATTTTTATGATTACGTATAAAATTTAATTGGCGCTGATGCCTAAATGGGTATTTACCTTTTTCATCAGATTATTTACATCAAAAGGCTTTGAAATAAAATCATCCGCTCCGTAATCTGCAATGGTGGCGGCTGCCCCCGGATGTGCAGAAAACATAATTACTGGAATATGTTGGGTTTCTTTTTTTGATTTTAATTCTTTACAGATAGTTCTTCCATCGTGCCCAGAAATAAGGACATCCAATAAAATAAGGTCTGGTTTAAAACTTTCTGTTTTAGGTAAAGCATTTTCTCCTTTGGAAGTAACCTCAACCTCAAAGCCTTTCATAGTTAATAAAATTTTCATGACGGATAGGATATCTGTATCATCGTCAACAACTAAAATTTTGGACATTATTTATTTTAATCTGTTTTTTTAAATATTGGAATTTGAATAACAAATGTAGTCTCTTTATTTAAGATGCTTTCCACTGTAATTTCGCCATGATGTTTTTTTATGATTTGTTGTGAAAGATATAAGCCAATCCCCAGACCTGGAAATGTATTTTCTTTTTCCCCGGGAATTTTATAAAATCTTTCAAATATTTTAGAAAGATGCTTCTTCTCTATACCTATTCCAAAATCCGTAACGGCAACCTTTACATGATTTTCATCCTCAGAAAGTTCAACAATTATTTTATCATTTTCTTTTGAATATTTTGACGCATTAGCCAATAAGTTTTCAAGTGATTGAGAAATCCTTTCTGTATCTCCTTTTACTAAACCATTAACCTTTCCTTTTATTATAATTTCATGGGCAGGCAAGATAGTCTGCATCCTTTTGATAATTTTTAAAACAAGGTCTCCGAATGAAAATATAGTGCATTCAAAATCCAGATAACCTGATTGGATTCTTGACAGATCAAGAAGTTGATTAATAAGATCATTAATTTTTTTGACCTGATCCATGGCCCCAGAAACATAGGAATGGTATTTTTCCTGGGAGGGGTTTCTAAAATAATCAGCTAAAAGTTGAAGATAAATGTTGAGAGTAGTAAGCGGAGTTTTTAATTCATGACTGGCTGCAACTATAAATTGATCTTTGCTGTATTCTATTTCTTTTAATTCATGAATATCTACACAAGTACCGATAAAACCCAGAAATTCTTTTTCTTTTGAAAAATGAGGAATCCCACTATCCTGAACCCAGCGATACTGGCCATCTTTACGTCGCAGGCGGTATTCCATTTTAAATTTCTTTTGTTTTGCAAAGGCTCCCTCATAAATTTTTTTACAATTCTCCAGATCATCGGGATGAACTCCTGCCGTCCAGCCATCGCCTGATTCCTTCTCTAATTTTCTACCTGTGAAATTTAGCCATGCCTTATTAAAAAAAGAACATTTATTATCTAATCCTGAAACCCATAAAGGAATAGGAGCAGAATTAGCCATTAGCTTAAACTGTTCTTCAACAGGAAAAATTGGAATCTTCTTTTTTGCAGGATGTCTTTCTTTCGTTAATAATTCAGTACTCATTAGAAAAAAGTTACAAGCTCTATCTTTCAAACAAAGAAATATTAATTAAATATTCCTTAATTCTATTATTACATTTTTGGGAAATTGATTTAGATTCACTTTGCCACAAACTTTGTTCCGAAATTAAATATTTTATTCCTTTATATAATATAAATAAATTATTTTAATCTATTTTCTTTTTAAGATTCTTAACCAACGCATCTAAAAATTCTTCCGTATTCAGATAGTCTTTCCCTTGAGAAACCTTGTTACCACTGATACACGCGGCAAGATCCTTTGTCATTTTTCCACTTTCCACTGTCTCAATACAAACCTGTTCCAAAGCATTCGCAAAATGAATTAATTGCTGATTATTGTCTAATTTTCCTCTAAAAGCGAGGCCTCGTGTCCAGGCAAAAATGGAAGCAATGGGATTTGTTGAGGTAGGATTTCCCTTCTCATGTTCACGAAAATGCCTGGTAACAGTTCCATGAGCAGCTTCTGCTTCCAGAATTTTTCCATCTGGAGTTATTAAAACAGAAGTCATTAAACCAAGAGAACCGAAGCCTTGTGCAAGCGTATCGCTTTGCACATCGCCATCATAATTTTTACATGCCCAGATAAAATTGCCATGCCATTTTAATGCGCTTGCGACCATATCGTCTATCAGGCGATGCTCGTATGTAATTTTGGCTTCGTCAAATTTTGCTTTAAATTCATTTTCAAAGATTGTTTGGAAAATATCTTTAAAACGACCGTCATATTTTTTAAGGATTGTATTTTTTGTAGAAAGATATAAAGGCCATTTTTTATTCAAAGCCATATTGAAACAGCTTCTTGCAAAACCTTCTATACTTTCATCTACATTGTACATGCACATAGCTACACCATCGCCTTTGAAATCATGCACATCAAATGTTTGGGGTTCTCCCCCATCTGGTGTAAATGTCATCGTTAATTTTCCTTTTCCTTTTATTACGGTGTCAGTAGCACGATACTGATCTCCATAAGCATGACGACCTATGATAATTGGTGCAGTCCAATTAGGAACCAATCTGGGAATATTTTGCATTACTATCGGCTCACGAAAAACAGTTCCGTCAAGTATATTTCTGATAGTGCCATTTGGGCTTTTCCACATGTGTTTCAATCCAAATTCTTTCACCCTTGCCTCATCGGGAGTAATAGTAGCACATTTGATACCTACACCGTATTTTTTAATCGCATTCGCCGCGTCTATGGTTACCTGATCATCAGTAGCGTCGCGGTGTTGAATGCTTAAGTCAAAATATTTTATATCCACATCCACATAAGGAAGTATGAGTTGGTCTTTAATAAATTTCCAGATTACGCGTGTCATTTCATCTCCATCAATCTCTACTACAGGATTGGCTACTTTAATTTTTGTCATTTGGTTGGTTTATATATTTTTAGTGAAGTATATTTTGCAATATTATCAAAATCTTTGTCATTGTGGAGAAGCGGGATATTGTTATTTATACAAATAGCAGCAATAAGGCAGTCATTTGGTTTTCTTATTGTAACTCCTTTTGTTTTCAGATTTCTGTATAAAGATGCTGCGGCAATAGACATTTCAATTTGATGATAGCTAATGAATTCCAAAGGAACTAATGTTTCTCTGATTGAATTAAATAATTTGTCTTTTTGTATTCCTTGCAGTACTTCTTGCAGAATCACAGGTAGTATCAATACTTCATTGGCTTTTATTAATTCTGCTGTATAATCAGTCTTAGAATTGATAATTGCATTAAAATAATCAATCCAGACACTGGTGTCAATGATTGTCCCATTTATCATAAGTTCTCATTTCATCTAAGTTCCCTTCCCATTTAACTTTTCCCCTTAAGGAAAGAAGTTTTTTTCTTTTTTCTAACTTAATTAACTCCTCAAGTGCATGATTCACAGTTTCCTTTTTGCTTTTGAGGCCTGTCCATTTAATTGCATCTTCTAATAATTTGTCATCAATATCAATATTTGTTCTCATTTCTCAAAAAATATTTTATACACAAATATACTCAAATTCATACACATCAAAAGGAGCTATAAATTTCTGATTACCGCATCTCCAAATTCACTGGTTTTCAACAACGTCCCACCTTTCATCAGGTTATAAAAATCAATCGTTACGGTTTTATTTCTGATTGTTTTGCCAACTGCGTTTGTAATCATTTCTGCGGCATCTCTCCAGCCCATATACTCCAGCATCATTACACCACTTAATATTAATGAAGAAGGATTCATGCTGTTAGTATTGGCAAAACGAGGAGCGGTGCCATGTGTAGCCTCAAATACTGCACTGCCGGTAATATAATTAATATTTGCTCCTGGAGCAATTCCTATGCCGCCAACCTGCGCAGCCAGGGCGTCACTGATGTAATCACCATTCAGATTTAATGTGGCTATGATAGAATAATCCTGGGGAGCCAGCAATGCTTGCTGCAAAAAATTATCAGCAATCGCATCTTTAATAATTACTTTCCCACCAATAACGGCAATCCGCATGTCTTCATTGGCAACCGCTTCGCCTCTTTCTTTTTTGGTGGCTTCCCATTGCGGCCAGGTATAAACGTTATATTTAAATTCACGTTCTGCCAGTTCATATCCCCAGTTTTTAAAAGCGCCTTCGGTAAATTTCATAATGTTGCCTTTGTGAACCAATGTAACGGAAGGCAATTTATTATTAATCGCATATTTTATGGCGGCTCTTATCAATCTTTCAGATCCTTCTTTGCTTACCACTTTTATTCCAAAAGAAGTGGTTTCAGGAAAACGGATTTTTTTTACATGCAATTCATTTTGTAAAAAATCTAATAACTTGTTCGCATCAGGCGTCCCAGTCATGTATTCAATTCCTGCATAAATATCTTCTGTATTTTCCCTGAAAATAACCATGTTTACTTTTTCAGGTTGCCACATTGGAGAAGGAACTCCCTCAAAATATTTTATCGGTCGAAGGCAAACATACAAATCTAAATCCTGCCTCAACATTACATTGAGACTACGAATGCCGCCACCAACAGGAGTGGTAAGTGGACCCTTTATCGCTATCAAATATTCTTTGAAAGCATTCATAGTTTCATCCGGCATCCAGGATTTGGTTTTGTTAAACGCTTCTTCTCCGGCTAATACTTTCAACCAGTCGATTTTCTTTTTTCCGTGGTATGCTTTTTCAATGGCCGCATCAAACACATGCACACTTGCTTTCCAGATGTCGGGGCCAATACCGTCGCCTTCAATAAATGGAATAGTTGGATTGTTGGGAACGAATAATTTTCCATTACTACCCATTGATATTTTTTCTGACATAGATTTTATTTTTTGCCACGCCTGCCGGCTGAAGCCATTCAGACAGGATTCTTTTCTAACACGAATTACCCAAATTTTCACGAATTTTTTATAGAGCATGTCCTTCTCCTTCGGGAAAGGGTCAAGATGAGGCTTGATGAGAATTTTTACAAATTATAAGTCAGGATAGTAAACGAACAAATATCTTGAATTTTAATTTTTGCTTTCTACACCATTCGTGCTATTTCAAGTAATTCGTGGTTATACTTTTAACCCACAATTCACCCATTCATTATCAAAGGTTACACCTTCATATTTTTTATAAAAATTAATTGCGGGATCATTCCATTCCAACACCTGCCAAACCATTCCGGATAATTTTCTTTCTTTCGTTTCTTTTATTAATTCATCAAATAATAGTTTACCAATTCCTTTTCCGCGCCATGGTTCATTTACTAAAATGTCTTCGAGATATAATCTTTGTCCTTTCCATGTTGAATAACGGATATAATATAATGCAAACCCAACAACTTTATTTTCGACCTCAGCTACGAATGCCCACCATACAGGTTTTTCACTAAAACCACTTTCCACAAAATGATCAAAATCAACAGTGACTTCTTCGGGGGCTTTCTCATAAATTGCTAATTCCTGAATGAGTTGCATCATTGATTTACAATCGCCTTTTTCAGCTCTTCGAATTTTAATTTCCATTTTCCATTATCGATTTTCCATTATCAATTATCAATTATCAGCCGCTTGTTCCAAGTCACTCAAAATATCTTCTATATTTTCTATCCCTACACTCATCCTTATCAATCCATCAGTGATACCATATTTTTCCCTGTCTGCTTTGGGTACGCCGTAATGGGTCATAGAAGCAGGATGGGATAAAAGTGTATCACATGTTCCCAGGGAAACTGCTCTCACACACATCTGTAATTTATTTATGAATTTTTTTCCTGCTTCCAGTCCACCTTTCATTTCAAAACTCAACATTGGTCCGGGATGTTTCATTTGTTTTTTAGAAGTTGCATGATCCGGATGAGTAGGCAATCCCAAATAATTCACTTTGCTAATCGCCGGATGTTGTTCAAGGAATTCTGCTACTTTCATCGCATTGGCACAATGCCTTTCCATTCTTACCTCAAGAGTTCTCATCCCTTGCACAAGCAAAAAGGCATCAAAAGAATTGGTGCTTCCGCCTAAAAGGCGATGCACTTTTTCCAGTTTTGTATTCATTAAATCAATATCTCTTCCAATAAGCGCTCCGCCTACAGCGGTTCCGTGTCCGTTCAAAAATTTAGTAGTGGAGTGAACTACAAAATCCACCTGGTATTTAAAAGGTTGTTGCAGGTATGGCGTTGCAAAAGTATTATCCACAGCTACAATTAGACCATGTTGTTTGGCCAATTTGGAAAGCTCTTCAATATCAACACATTGAATCGTAGGATTGGCGGGAGTTTCAAGGTAAAGCATTTTTATTGCGGAATCATTCTTTATCGCTTCCTCCGCTTTATTCAAATCCCTGAGATCAATAATAATTCCTTCAATTCCTAAACCTGGCAGCACCCGATTCATCAGTTCCTGTGAACCGCCATATAATGAATAATGCGATAAAATTTTATCGCCACTTTTTAAATTACCCAACATCAAAGTGCTGATAGCCGCCATGCCACTGGCATGCACGCGTGCTTTTAATTGCAAGGACGCATTATTTTCTGTGATTCCAAAACTTTCCAAAGCAGCAATTTTTCCTTCTGCTTCAGTCATTGAAGGATTTCCCCATCGGCTGTAGATATAACCTTTTTCTTCGCCGTTAAACCGGCGCATTCCCTGTTCTGCTGTATCATAAACATAAGTACTGCTTGCATAAATAGGTGTTAAGTGCGAAAAATTTCCTTCATTTTCATGGCCTGCATGTATGGCTGTAGAGCCAAAACCTTTTAATTGTTTTTTTTGAGATGACATTTTTTATTTTAATAAAACCGAAATTAACAATGATGCAAAAGTAGTCAAATCAAAAAAGGTTATGATGAATTAAAAGCTAATTACTGATAAATGAAAAATTGAAATTGATGTTATTTGTTCGTTTACTGTAAATATTGTTCTCTATAAAATTTATCGTCTTTAGGTTTCAAAGATTGCCGATAATATCTATAATCCGATTACAACCAACCATTATAATATGCACAAACCTTATTCATCAAACATTCCTCACATTTTGGTTGTGGTCTGCAAATTTCCCTTCCTAAAAACGACATGGCCATGCCTGCATCCCATTCTTTTTGCGGCAATATTTCCATAATTTGTTTTTCAATCTTTTTTGGGTCGGTTCCTGATGCGATTCCTAAGCGCGGCGCAACACGAACCACATGCAAATCTACAATAATGCCTTCAGGAGCCACACCTGCTTCGCGCATAATTACATTTGCTGATTTTCTCCCAATGCCGGATAAAGCGGTGAGTTCATCAAGTGTAAGAGGGATATTATTATCTTTTTTTACTTTTTGAGCAAGGGCGATAAGCCATTTTGTTTTATTATCAAAATTGCGAACCTTTCCAATAAAGGGGAACAACGTTTCAGGAGTTGCGCGGGAAAGAGCTTCCATGTTGGGAAAAGCTTCAAATAATTTTGGTGCGATTTCATTAATGTGCCGATCAGAATCCTGCGCTGACAAGATCACACCTACCAGTAACTGGTAATTATTTTTATAATCCAATGGATGCTTTTTCCCTTTATACTTTTTTAGTAAAGGTTTGATAGCTTCTGGCCAGATGATTTTTGGAGGCATAAATAGATATTTTTAAAAGATAAATTTATATAAAATAATAAAGCTATATTTTTCTACAAAAATCTATAAAATGGAAGAATTAATTTTGCAGTCTTATTGATTCACTTTCTAAATTATTATATTGGACAACAAATTTTTTGATATTGCCATTATTGGCGGAGGAATTGTAGGAGCAGCTACTTTTTATCAATTGCAAAAACATCATCCCTCGTTAAAAATAATTTTGATTGAAAAAGAAGAGCGGCTTGCGTTTCATCAAACCGGAAATAATTCCGGGGTAATGCATTCCGGGCTTTATTACAAACCTGGTTCATTAAAAGCAAAGAATTGCGTGGAAGGTAGAAAAGCTTTAGTAAAATTTGCTCAGGAAAATAATATACCTCACGATGTATGTGGAAAAGTAGTTGTTGCTGTTGATGAATCTGAACTTCCCTATCTCGATAAAATTTTTGGCACCGGTTTAGAAAATAAAATAGAGGGAATTGAAAAAATAAATTCAGAACAAATAAAAGAGCATGAGCCTTTTTGCGTGGGCATTGCAGGCATCTGGGTTCCCTGCACCGGAATTATTGACTATGTGAAAGCAACGGATAAAATGGTTGAAATTGCTTTAAATATAAATCCTGAAAGCCAGCTTGAATTAAATACAGAAGCCAATTCTTTTGAAAAAGAAAAAGATGTAAATGTGATTGGAACTAATAAAGGAACTTACCGCAGCAGGTACACCATTTTTTGCGGTGGACTCCAGGCCGACAGGCTTGCTCTCAAAGACCATGTGAAATTGAAAGAGAAGGTGGTTGGTTTCCGGGGAGATTATTATGAACTTACAGAAGGAGCAAAACATAAAATAAAAAACCTGATTTATCCCGTACCCAATCCTGATTTCCCCTTTCTTGGCGTGCATTTCACCAGGATGACCAATGGCGAAATAGAATGTGGCCCCAATGCGGTTTTTACTTTCAAAAGAGAAGGATATGGTAAGACGGATTTCAACTGGAAAGACACAATAGATGCGTTGAGTTACCGCGGAACCTGGAAATTATTTTTTCAAAATATGAGCTTTGGTATCAATGAATATCGCCGTGCTTTTTCTAAAAAATTATTTTTAAAAACACTACAACGGCTCGTTCCCTCGTTGACGATGGATGATATAAAACCAGGCCGTTCAGGGGTTCGCGCTATGTTGCTCAGCGAAGATGGCGATACCCGCGATGATTTCAGGATAGAATATAAAGATTCAAGTATTCATGTATTGAACGCTCCATCACCGGCAGCCACAGCGTCACTCGCTATTGGCGATAATATCCGGGAAATGGCGCAGAAACATTTTAACCTGTCTGGAGTTCATGCCTGATATTTATTATTGGAGGTCGAATATCAAATTTCAATCTTAATTAAGCTTAATTCCTTCATCACTGATAAATTCTTGATTTAAACACAATTAAAAATTCACGTTTTTATTTTTTTGTATTTTTATATTATGATAAATATTTTAAAAGAAATTAAATTTAAAACAGCCAGGAGTGGAGGTAAAGGTGGTCAGAATGTGAATAAGGTGGAAACCATGGTGGAAGGCTCGTTTCATATAGCTTCATCCCAAATATTAACAGACAAACAAAAAGAAATTATTCTTGAAAAACTATCCAATAAAATTACCAATGAAGGTTATCTCCAGGTAAAAAGCCAAACCGAAAGAACACAATTGGGAAACAAGGAAGAAGTGATCGTAAAGCTGCATTTGCTCCTTACAAACGCTTTGATAAAAAAGAAAAAAAGAAAGCCAACCAAACCTTCCAAAGCATCAAAGGAAAAAAGATTAAAAGCAAAAAAAGAAAAGGGAGATATTAAAACAGGAAGAAAAAAAATAACCGATACTCAATATTAAAATAAAAGATTCCTCAAATTATACTACAGTAAGATAAATAATCAGCATTTCAATATTAAATTTTATACGAGTAAATTTGCCCCTTTTTAAACCCGATATTTTTTGAGCAGCATAAAAAAATTAGCAGGACAAACGATGTGGTATGGAGTGAGCTCTATTGCCGCAAAGTTTATCAATTACCTGCTGACACCTTATCTTACTTATACACTCGCAAAGACGAGTGATTATGGCAAAATGGGGTTGATATATGCCGCAATTTCTTTCCTGAGTATCATATTTACTTATGGATTTGAAACAACTTATTTCAGGTTTTCATTACGTAAAGAATATAAAAGTAGCCTTTACAACACAGCTGCACTTTCTTTAATTTTCTCCACTTTATTGTTTACCATTTTGCTTTGGTTGGTGCGCGATCCTTTCGCTGATATCATCGGATTAAAGGATGTTCCGACAATTGCTTATATAGGCATTTTCATAATCGCTTTCGATTCATTAGGCGCTATTCCTTTTGATAAACTTCGGTTAGAAGAAAGGCCCCGAAAATATGCATTGATAAAGGTTGGTGGAATAGTAATCAATATATTTTTTGTCTGGTTTTTTATAGGCTATTGCCCTTCACAAATTGCTTCAAACTCCAATTCGTTTGTATTGCTCTTTTATAACAGCCATACTAACCCGATAGTGTATGTATTGATTGCAAACCTTATCCAGTCGGTGTTTACACTTCTGTTGTTAAGCAAAGAAGTTTCGATGATAAAATGGCAATTCAATTTTACTTTATGGAAACAGATGATAATTTATGCGCTTCCACTCGTCATTGTAGGCATGGGGGGAATGATAAACGAAACTTTCGACCGGCTAATGCTGAGATGGTGGCTACCTGTTTCACCAATTTATGCAGATCAACAAGTGGGCATTTACAATGCTTGCTATAAATTGGCTATTTTGATAACTCTTTTTGTTGCAGCATTTAAATTAGGTGCAGAACCATTTTTCTTTAAGCAGGCAGAAGAGCAAAATCCACAAAAAGTTTACGCGAGGGTGATGAAATTTTTTGTGATAATTGTTACTATAATGTTCCTCCTGGTAAGTATGTATCTTCCAATATGGAAACATTTCATAGGCCCAAAATATTGGGCCGGTTTAAGGGTAGTTCCGATTTTGCTTTTGGCAAATATTTTTTTAGGAATCTATTACAATCTTGCCATCTGGTATAAACTAACGCAAAAAACACTTTCTGGCGCTTACATCACAATGATTGGAGCAACAATTACCGTAATATTTAATTATATTTTTATTCCAAGATATGGATACATGGCATGTGCCTGGACAACCTTTCTATGTTATTTCATTATGATGATTCTCTGCTATATATGGGGTCAAAAAGTATATCGAATTCCCTACGCCTTGAAAAAATTATGTGCTTACATTGTAATAGTCGTGCTTCTCTTCTTTATTCATGAAGGCATCGTTCATTTTTTCAAAGGAAATCTTACCAACTTTATTTCTGCAACTTTGCTTCTGGTTTTATATGTTTGGTTTGTATTGAACATAGAATGGAAAGAGTTTCAGCGTTTACCTGTTATTGGTAAATATTTCAAATCGGGAAATATAGTAGTAAGAAATCGTTGATTTATGAATCACAATTTTTTGCTGTTCTAATTTTTCGTTATAGTAAACAAAAAATATCCTGATTTTTTATTTCTCTTTTCTTAATTACCTTAAAACATTTTACTTATTTATCCTAATTCTCACAGGAGAAATTTTCTATTAAATGAACTTGTCAAACCACCGAAAATTATATTTAATGATTGTTGTCTTTTTGCTTGTATCCACTTACCTTTGCCGCCAAATCAAAATAAGGGTCTTTTAATAAAAATTTTATGGCAAATACCGGAAAAATAATACAGATTATTGGCGCCGTGGTTGATGTGCATTTTCAAAACGATAATAAACTTCCCGAAATATTCCACGCACTGGAACTTATCAAAGAAAATGGTGATAAATTGGTATTGGAAGTTCAGCAACACCTGGGAGAAGATAGTGTTCGCTGTATTGCGATGGAAGGAACGGAAGGATTGAAACGCGGTATAGAAGTGACAGATACCGGTTCTCCGATATTAATGCCTGTTGGGGAAGAAATCAACGGTCGTTTATTTAATGTAACCGGTGATGCAATTGATGGTTTACCACAGGTTAGTAAAAAGAATGGCCGCCCGATTCATAACAAGCCGCCTTTATTTGAAAACTTAAGTACCGCTACTGAAGTTCTATTTACAGGTATTAAAGTTATTGACCTTATTGAGCCTTATGCCAAAGGAGGCAAGATTGGTTTGTTTGGAGGAGCCGGGGTAGGTAAAACGGTTTTGATACAAGAGCTGATTAATAATATTGCAAAGGCATATAGTGGATTATCAGTGTTTGCCGGAGTAGGCGAAAGAACACGTGAAGGAAATGACTTATTGCGCGAGATGATTGAAGCCGGCATTATGAAATATGGTGATAAATTCATTCACAGTATGGAAGAAGGAGGATGGGATCTTGATTCAGTGAACATGGAAGAGTTGAAAGAGTCCAAAGCAACTTTTGTTTTCGGGCAAATGAACGAACCTCCGGGAGCAAGAGCCCGCGTGGCTTTGAGTGGATTGACAGTGGCAGAATATTTCCGGGATGGAGATGGTACGGGAAAAGGCAAAGACATTTTATTTTTCGTAGATAATATTTTCCGTTTTACACAAGCCGGTTCAGAAGTTTCGGCATTATTGGGAAGAATGCCTTCGGCAGTGGGTTATCAGCCAACATTGGCTACAGAAATGGGATTAATGCAGGAAAGAATTACTTCTACCAGAAACGGTTCTATTACCTCTGTACAGGCAGTGTACGTGCCTGCAGATGATTTGACCGATCCCGCACCCGCAACCACTTTCGCACATTTGGACGCCACTACAGTATTAAGCAGGAAAATTGCAGATCTCGGAATTTATCCTGCTGTAGATCCATTGGACTCCACTTCAAGAATTCTCTCTCCGGCCATTGTAGGTGATGAGCATTATGATTGTGCCAACAGGGTGAAATTAACTTTGCAACGTTATAAAGAACTGCAGGAAATTATCGCTATTCTTGGTTTGGACGAATTGAGCGATGAAGACAAACTAACGGTGAGCCGTGCACGAAGAGTACAACGTTTTCTATCACAGCCTTTCCATGTCGCAGAGCAATTTACCGGATTAAAAGGAGTTTTGGTTTCTATTGAAGATACTATCCGTGGCTTCAATGCCATCATGGATGGCGAAGTAGATGAATATCCTGAAGCAGCGTTTAACCTGGTTGGAAATCTTGATGATGCCATAGCCAAAGGCAAAAAAATGATGGACGCAGCGAATTCATAATTAACTGTTCCAATAGCTACCGGAAAGCTTATTAGCCAATCATCCAATTATAGAACATATGAATTTAGAAATATTAACACCCGAAAAAAAGATTTTTAGCGCAGAAGTATATGGAGTACAGCTTCCGGGCATTGGAGGCGTATTTGAAGTGCTTGAAAAACATGCCCCGATTGTAAGCGCTTTAAAAGCTGGTAAACTAAAGGTATTAAAAGATAAAAATTCCTCAACCCAATATTCTATTCAAGGTGGTTTTGTAGAAGTAATCAATAATAAAGCTACAGTTTTAGTTGAAGGAGCTAAGAAAATTTAATCTCGCCCGGATGGATTATAAAATAATTCAGAGTATTTGTTGGTTACAAATCTGAAAAATTGATTTCATTCAACGCCATTTCCTTTTATAATATAATAGACACAGGTAGTTATATAATCCCTGACGTAAGGAATTTTACTTATTACACGATTTTGTTTTTTCGGTTTTAAGTTGAATTTATATTCATAAATAGGGTTAAAAAGATAATGAATCTTACTAACTATATGATAGTTTGTTTTTTTTACTATTTTTTCAAATCGTTCAATAGAGATCCCTGTTTCTTTAATTTCCAATAATAAAATAATAACCGGATCGGACTCTCCAAATACTTTTAATATTCTTTTATAAATTGATCGGGGCAACAAATGAAAATAAGGAACCTTAGATAACCTTTTCTGACACAACTGTTGGTGACCTCCAAATGGCATTTGCCATGGTGGAAAACCAAAAAAAATAATTCCGGAAGGAGTTAGAAAATCTTTTAAAAAAGTTAATAACCTTTCCTGGTCATGTATATGCTCTATCACATCTTTCAATATAATAATATCAAATTTTCCTCCAAGGCTTTCTATATTCGTGTCATAAATATTTTTTGCAACAAAAGATATTCTTCCGTTTTTTATATCGTCTGCCAACCATTTCTCCCCGTTGATAATTCTTATTTCATCAAATTCAACTCCTACCCCCATACAACCCTTATTAATAAATGCTTTTAAAACTCCCCCTTCACCACAGCCTATTTCCAAAACCCTCATATTGGGAATAATTATGAAATTGGCTTCGATAAATGGTAAAACGTATTTTTCTGCATTTAATAATTGAATATCGAAATACCTTTTTCTATCTGCGTGAAACTCAAACATGTAATTTCCTTTATGGTTGGGGACAGTTTTTTGATTAGTTAAAATAGCTAAAATTATGAAAAGAAATTTTAGAATAATATTTAATGCTATCCCGTTTCTTATAAATGAAAAACCTCTCATTTTTCAACAAGAGGTTTTCATTATAATCTTATTATTATTATTTTCTTTTATTTTGTTTTCTGGTTCCAAAGATGTTGCCTTCCTTAAATCCATTTCCTTCGGCACTGCCCAGACGGGTCATAGCACAACGGAAACCGACGGTACTGCTTGCCTGATCCTGTTCCATAAAACGACGTGCACCCGGTGACAACCAATATGGCATATCATTCCAACTCCCACCTTTGATAACACGTGATTTGTCGCTAATTAATGAGGTAATTCCATATCCATAAGTAACATTTGATATTGAATCTCCATCAAGGTAGTTGATTACATCGCCCTTCTGGTAATTTCGCCTGCCTGCTGCTTCCGCATCTGTTACTACTACTTTTTTTAACCTTCCCAGTGTATCCCTTACATATTCACCCTGGCTATCTTTGTAATATTCTTCAAATTTATTCCCGCGATAAGGATTAAAACCATCCTCATCAGTAGAAGTCATCGGACGATATACATCCGCCACCCACTCACTTACATTCCCACACATGTTATATAAACCATAGCCATTGGGATAATAAGATTTTACCGGCCCGGGAATCGCTGCGCGGTCATTAAGACCTCCGGCAACTCCCATCAAATCACCACTTCCTCTTTTAAAGTTCGCCAAAAATTCGCCCTGCCAACTTCCACGGCGATTATCACGCAGTCCGTTTACGTTTTGGCTCCATGAATAAACCTGTTGATTAGAAAGAACTTCCTCTCCCCGATTTCTTTCCTTTGTGCGTGGTTTAGGATTTTGAGAAATAATTCCATAAGCTGCATATTCCCATTCTGCCTCAGTAGGTAAGCGGTACGCTGGTAATAATATTCCATCTTCAAAAGTTACCGTTTTTCTTGGTCTTCCGTTTACATCCTTTAATCCATTTTTCTTGGGAGCAGTTTTATTATTAATCATATCAGGATCCATGAGGTAGGTATCTGTGTTGAAACTGGCATCTCCGCCTCCTCCACGCATTGCAGATAGCGGCTCTTTTTTATTCAGATAACCTTTATCAATTAATAATTTTTCATTTACCCTGTCTGTTCTCCAGATGCAAAAATCATGTGCCTGTTCCCAGGATACACCTACAACCGGATAATAATTATAAGCAGGATAACGGAAATAATAATCAACGTAAGGCTCATTGTAGGCGAGTTCACTTCTCCAAACTAAAGTATCGGGAAGGGCCATTTTCATTATAGTAGTATCATTATCAAATGCATTTGAAAGCCAATATAGATATTCCCTGTAATGAACGTTAGCTACTTCAGTCTGATCAATATAAAATGAATTGACTGTCACTCGGCGTGGCACATTATTCCAATCGGCCATTACATCTTCTTCTCTGGCGCCCATTACAAAGGTGCCTCCTTGAATAAATACAAGGCCTGGCCCGGTCTTTTGCTCTTTCGATTTCAATACATGGAAATTACCATAATTTTTATCATCGTAATTCCATCCGGTTACAGAAGATTGTTCTTTCTTTTTTCCAAAGATTCCTCCATTTTTACAAGAAGGGAGCGCAATTAAAGTGCTTAATGCGATGAGGGTAAGTTTCCCAGGGGATAATGATTTTAACATGTACATTCGTTTTGCAGATTTATTAACGGAAGGTTTTCTTTCTTATTGTGAAAGGGGCTATTTTTCTTATGCGAATATAATTACTTTATTTGGTTTTGATTTATCTACAAAATCAAATTTACATTTCACTGATAATTTTGCAAACTATTCACAAATCATAAACTTTTCTGATTCATATTCCATTATTAAAAATAATAGAGTGCGACCTATTAATCATAAGCAATAAATGTAGAGATATAACGTTCAATCACCAGTTAAAATTTTTTAGAATTTATCTTATAAAGAATCTAATTTTCTACTTAAAAAAATAGAATCATAAAAATAAATTGGCTGTTCCAAAAAAAAAATTATTTTTACAATCTTCAAAACCCCTATTTATAAAATTAGCTCTACCTAATCAGAACATAAAAATACACATGAAAAAAGTCATTTTAAAATTGACGGCATTTACAATGCTGGTAGGAATCACAGTATCTGCAAATGCACAAAGCGCCGTAAATGTGGTAACTACTGCGGTGCCATTTCTACGTATTTCTCCTGACGCACGCGCGGGTGGTATGGGAGATGTAGGTATTGCTACTATTCCGGATGCCAATTCTATTTTTTGGAATCTGGCAAAGTTACCCTTTGCAAAAAGTAATTCTGCCATTGCTTTAACTTATACTCCCTGGCTTACCGGATTGGGACTTAACGATGTATATCTTGTTTCAGCAGCAGGTTATGATAAAATAGATGATCAGCAGGCTATCTCAGCATCGGTAAGATATTTTAGTCTGGGTAATATCCAGTTTACAGATAACTCTGGCAACAACCTTCAAACTTACAGGCCGAGAGAGTTTTCCATTGATGGAGGTTATTCCCGTAAACTTTCAGATAAATTGGGATTGGGCATCGCTCTTAGATATATCAATTCAAATTTGGCCAGCGGTAATACCGGTGGAACTACTTATAAAACAGGTACCTCAGTGGCAGCCGATCTCACTTTATTTAATGATGGTTCACAGGGCGGAAGCGTTTCAGGTTTAAACTGGGGTATAGCTGTTACTAATTTAGGCACCAAAATATCTTACACCAGTGATGCTTCTGAAAAAGATTATATACCCGCTAATCTGGGTTTAGGTATTGCTTATGTAAATGTTATTGATCCAACCAGTAAAATAAGTTTTGGTTTAGATTTGAATAAATTGTTAGTACCTACACCTCCGGCTCTTGGTGATTCTATAGGCCTAGTAAATTACCATAATGAAAGTGTTATCTCAAGTTGGTTTAGTTCTTTTACCGATGCACCGGGAGGTTTTAACGAGGAGCTTCAGGAGATACAGGCCTCTGTTGGCATTGAATATACTTACAATGATCAATTCTCTTTCAGAACCGGATACTTTTATGAAAATAAATACAAGGGTGACTTGCAATATTTTACATTGGGTGCCGGATTGAATTATAATTTATTTGGATTAAATTTCTCTTATTTAATTCCCTCAGGGAATGGCATCAATCGTAATCCATTGTCCAATACCTTACGATTCAGCATTTTATTTAATCTTGATAAATCGGCAGCAGTTGGTGGATCTACGGAATAATTTTTTATTTTGAATATTCTTAAACGCCTCAATTTTTTTGGGGCGTTTGTTTTTATAAATTTGCAACAAGTAATCATCTATAGGTCTTTCAGATTTCAAACACCTGAAAGGTCTTGCATAAATCAATAAACCAAATGCAATCAATCAGAATAGGCTTTGGAATTGACTTTCACCAATTAGTAACCGGAAGAGAATTATGGATTGGAGGAATAAAATTAGAACATAGCAAGGGTGCCCTGGGACACAGCGATGCGGATGTGTTGCTTCATGCAATATGTGATGCTATGCTGGGAGCAGCATGTTTGGGAGATATTGGTCTTCATTTTCCCGATACTGATGAAACATTTAAAAATATTGACAGCAAAATTCTTTTAAAAAAAACAAATGTACTGATCCAAAAAGCGGGATACCAGGTTGGCAATATTGATTCTACCGTTTGCCTTGAACTTCCTAAAATTAAACCATATACAAACAAGATGCAGGAAGTAATTGCCAATATTCTCTCTATAAACGAAAATTCAATTTCAATAAAAGCAACCACATCTGAAAAAATGGGATTTGTAGGCCGGGGTGAAGGCATAGCTGCCTATGCAACCACTTTGTTAACAGCTATACAATAATAAATTTCGTTTCATTTATTTTTCCATCTCCTGCCTGTCATTCCTATCTTTGCGGCCATGCACCAGGTTGAAATAAAAATTGTAAATACTTCTCAGAATCAAATTCCTGAATATGCTACTGAAGGTTCATCCGGCCTCGATCTCAGGGCCTGTTTGTCAACACCGGCAATTCTAAAACCGATGGAAAGAAAGATGATACCGACAGGTCTATTTCTTGAAATACCAGAAGGCTTTGAAGTTCAGGTAAGGCCAAGAAGCGGATTGGCATTGAAACACGGGATTACCTGTTTAAATTCTCCCGGCACTGTTGACAGTGATTACCGGGGAGAAATTAAAATCATTTTGATAAATCTTTCGATGGAAGAACATGTGATCAATAATGGAGACCGGATTGCACAAATGGTTCTGTGTAAAGTAGAAAAAGCTTTTTTGCAACCTGTGCAGCAATTAGAATCAACTGCAAGAGGCGCAGGCGGTTTTGGACACTCAGGCCATATTTAATTTTCTAAAAACTGTTTTAAATGAAGTGTTGGATTACTATTTTTTTGGGGATTATCTTTTTGTATTCATTAAATGGTTGCCAGTCCACCAAAAAGCTTCAAACTGCAATACAGAGAAAAGATACGGCTTTAGTGAACGTTAATATAAATCTCAATGATAGCTCCGATGAGACAAAACCTGCACTTGCTATCCTGGATTCCTTACAAAAAAACAAAATTAACTTTACCACTTTTTCTGCAAAAGCAAAAGTGCAATATGAAGATCATAATGGTAAACAACCCGACTTTAATGCATTTATAAGGTTGCAGAAAGATAGTATTTTGTGGGTTTCTATCAATTCTACTTTTTTGGGGATCGAAGCATTCCGGCTTTATATAACTCCGGATACTTTGATTATTTTAAATAAATTAGATAAAACAGTAGAATATCATCCCTTCAGCTATATTGAAAGTATTGCTCATATTCCATTAAATTTTTCACTACTTCAGAATATTCTAATAGGAAACCCTGTGTATGTAGGCGACAGTATTGTTTCATACAGACAAACAGAAAATAATATTTTGGTAGGTACCGTAGGTGAGTTATTCAAAAACTTGCTCACAATTTCTGCGGCCGATTTTGATTTGGAAAGAATAAAACTGGATGATATAGACCTTAGTAAAAACCGCACTGCAGGGCTTTCGTATGGTAATTATGTAAAGAATAATAATTTTGATTTCTCAACTTCACGTGAAATAATTGTATCGGAAAAATCAAAAGTGGATATAAGAATCTCGTTTAAACAATATGAGTTTAACAATGAATTATCATTCCCTTTTGCCATCCCACGAAATTATAAAACAAAATAATTGTTACTTTAATAAAATGGAGCCTCATTGTTATTTACAGATGATTTATTTAAAAAAATTTGCACACATGCCTAAGAAATTTATAACGGCATTATTATTTCTTTTATTTACCCTCTCCGCATTTTCGCAACAGCCTCTTGATAAAGATGCTTTACAAAAACAGCGTGATCAGATACGAAAAGATATTGCCAAAACTGAGCAGGAACTTATTGAAACCCAGAAAACCACTAAAGTCAATATAGGACAACTTTCCCTCATCAATAAAAAATTAAACCTCCAGGGAAATATGGTAGATAATATCAGTGGAGAGATAAGACATCTGAGCGACAATATATATCTTTCTCAACTGGAGATCAATAAAATCAGACGCATTTTGGACACATTGAAATTAGAATACGGCAAAAGCATGGTGTATGCATATAAAAACAGCAGCAATTACGATTTTATCAATTTTATTTTTTCTGCCAATAGTTTTAATGATGCTATCAAGCGAGTTGCTTATTTAAAATTTTATCGCAGTTATCGAGAGATGCAGGCAGAAAATATTATTAAAACCCAGGCAATACTTGAAGATAAAATTGCCATCTTATCAGGAGCAAAGAAAACGAAAGCAGTAGTTCTAAAAGAAAAGGATAGGGAATTGACGAAACTTCAAAAGCAAAAACAAGAAAAAGCATCTATTGTAAGTCAATTGAAAGGAAGACAAAAAGAGCTGCTGGCACAGGTAAGAGAAAAACGAAAGCAGGATGCAAAAATAAAGAATGCCATCACTGCCATGATTAGAAGAGAAATAGAGATAGCGCGGGCAGAGGCAGCTAAAAAAGAAAAAGTCCGGCTTGAAGCCTTAAAGAATAGTAATTCTGAAAATAAAAACAATGCTGAAGCAAACAACGCAATTACTAAAGCTGCAAAACCTTTAGGAGCTCCAAGAGGTAGTGGAAGTATCCTTGTAAACAGCGAAGCTGATAAAGAATTAAACGCGAGTTTCGAAAAAAATAAGGGTTTACTACCCTGGCCGGCAGATGGTTTTGTAATTTCTCATTTTGGCCCTAACCAGTATCCTGGAGGAATTGATTATGATAATCCCGGAGTTTCCATCGGAACCAACGCAGGGGCCCCCGTAAAGGCGGTATTTGATGGCGAAGTCACGCTCGTGAGTTATATTGATACCAAACAAGCTGTCTTTATAAAACATGGTATATACTTTACAGTCTATAGTAATCTATCTTCAGCAAATGTAAAGCGTGGTGATAAGGTAAAAACCGGTCAATTAATAGGAAGGGCGGGAATCAATGATGAAGGACAGGGTGAGGTAGATTTTATTCTAATGAAGGAAAATGATAATGTAAATCCTGAATCCTGGCTACGTCATTAATTCTATAAATTCATAATTATTTATAAACTTTTTTATCTTCTTCCCTAAGTAGATAAAAATAAAGATTCTGTTCAAATGTCATTTTTATTTGAAGTAAAAGGCAAGAAGCCCTCATGGGGTAAAGACTGTTTTATAGCCCCAAATGCTACTCTTTGTGGAGATATTATTATGGGCGATGAATGTAGCATTTGGTTCAATGCTGTGATTCGTGGCGATGTAAATTCCATCCGAATAGAGAATAAAGTAAATGTTCAGGATGGTGCTGTTATTCATTGTACTTATTTAAAATCGACCACCACAGTTGGAAATAATGTGAGTATCGGACACAATGCAATTGTACATGGATGCGTTATAGAGGATAATGTGCTGGTAGGTATGGGGGCTATTATTATGGATCACTCAAAAATAGGGAGTAATAGCATAATAGCGGCAGGAGCTGTGGTTCTTGAAAATACAATAGTGGAACCAGGAAGTATATATGCAGGAGTTCCTGCTAAAAAACTAAAAAATATTTCCAAAGAACTAATAAAAGAGGAAATAGAACGCATCGCAAATAATTATCTGATGTATGCCGGATGGTTTAAAGTTTAGATAAATTTTCAAATATGCCTAAAACCTTGCAATTATTTTTGAATAGTGGTTTAGAATTTGAGCATTAATAAATTGAAATGAAAAAATTTTTATTTGTGGTTTTATTTTGTTGGCTATTGACCGGTTGTTCAATTTTCAGAAAACAGGAAAAATACGGTTGTCCCACAAATGGAAAAAATATAGGAGCAGAGAGAATTCTATCCGGAGATAAAAAAGCGATCAAAGCTGCAGATCATGCGGGAAAATTCAAAGGTCCTGGATCATATTAAAGATTAAATGATAATTCCTAACCAAAACTAAAAACTAATCTTATGTGTTATCAATTGAAAACAAATTTTGGAGGCACAGAAGCTGTAATTGACGACAATTGCGGTATTTCAAAATTTTATTCTATCGCAGGCACTCTTGCTGATGATCTGAAAGTAAAATTTCTAAACCAAATAGATGATGCTGACACGCTGGACTGGGATTTCAAATACAAGAATATTTTTTTAACGCTACACTATAATATTTTTAATGGAGTTTCCATTCTTCCTCAACGTATAAATGGAGCCGAAAAAGTAAACAAAGTTGTATTGGAAGTAGCCCACTTTCTTGAGAAAAACGCCTACTGAGTTATTGAATAAAAGTAGCGTCTTATATAACAAAAATCGTTACATTTCAAACTTTTTAAAAACGGGTAATTGTTTGTCGCTAAACAAATCTTCCTTTTTCAGAATCATTATTTCCATTTTAAAGTATTAATTAGATGCTTCATGTCTTCTTGTAAAAAGGCGTTCACCGGACGAAGGGAATCTTCATTGGGTGTAGTATCAAAATATAAAGCTCCCCTTAAAAAATGATGAAGTGTATCGGATAAAAAAAACTGCTTGGCAGTGGCAACATTTCCCGAAAGAGTGAAAAAAATACCAGTAATATTATTAGGAGTATGCATTACACTGTCCTGGATAGAATATGCTTTTATGCCGTTTTTATAAGTCAGATTATAGCAGTCATTTACCATTTTTTCAAAATTATTTTCCCCTATCGAGTCACGATACTTTCCATTAGTAGTTTTCACTTTATACACAGAAGTGCCTCCAATATTTTTATAACTTATGTAAATAGTTCCATTAAGAGACGGGAAATTGATATTAATCCAATAAGGATTTTTAGCTCCGTCTTTAAAGAAAGAAGAATCCTTTGATATTTTTGCATAAACAGGATATTCGAATGTATATGGATAAGATGGTTCGTCGAAAGTTGTATAGGCTCTTTTAGGAAAATTAATTTTATAATAACCTTCCTTTTTGGAAGTGTATGTAGAATTACAACTAATGATTAATAAAACAAAAATCAAATAAAAGATTCGGGACATTGACCAATTTTTTTTCAAAATAAGATGAATTTATTTTCCTTCTTTGGATTTTAAGGTAAGTTTTACTTTTTCAATTCGATTTTTATTAATTTCAATTGGAGTGAAAATATAATTTTTAGTTTCGAATGTTTCATTCACTTTGGGAAATTCTCCTGCCATCTCCAGAACTAATCCGGCCAGGGAATCACTTTCTCCACGAAGTTTATCGAAAGTATGAGTCGGAATGTTTAAAATTTTGCAAACGTCAAAGATCATAGTCTTTCCCTCGAATATGTAATTATTCTCATCTATTTTTTTATTAATATTCTGCTCATCATCAAATTCATCATTAATATCACCTATAATTTCTTCCATAATATCTTCAAGCGTTATGATTCCAGAAGTGCCACCAAATTCATCTACCACTACTGCAAAATGATTTCGTCTATTTCTAAAATCCTGTAGAAGATCTTCTATCAGTTTTTGTTCGTGGACATAAAATACCGGACGCATTAATGAATGCCAGTCAAATTCAATATCCTGCAAATGTGGCAATAAATCTTTAGTATGTAACATCCCTGCAATTTCATCTAAATCATTTTTGTAAACAGGTAATCGTGAATGAGATACTTCTTTTATTTTTTTTATAACATTTTCAAAAGATGATGATATTTCAATACCTGTAACGTCTAAGCGTGTACGCATTGTTTGTTTTACTGTTGTGTTACCGAATTTTTTTATTCCCCTCAAAATTTGTTTCTTTTCATTGGAGGATGAATTATCAGGTAGTGAGTCTATTGCATAGTCAAGTTGTGTATTATCACCCCTGTTTTTAGAGCCTGAATGAAAATTTTTTTCTATTGAGTCACTCAATGCTACTAACCTTTTGCTGAATTTAAAAAAAATAGTGTGGAAAATTTCTACCGTCATTGATGCCGTGGAAGCAAACCAGATTTTATGGTGTATAGCCCAAACTCTTGGCAGCACTTCACAAAACATAACTATGATACCGGCTATTACAATTACTTTGATAATCATATTTAAAAAGTCTTGTAATCCCAGGGAATCAATCCATTCGTTCATTAGCAAATTGGAAATAAGAATAATTCCAATATTAACCAGGCAATTAGAAATAAGCAGAGAAGTTAAAAGAATTTTGGGATTCTCCAAAAGAGTAACAATTCTCTTATAAGAAGGCTGTTGACGTGTTTTGAGCATATTGATATCCCTCACGGTTAATGAAAAGAGTGCCATTTCTGATCCTGAGAATAGAAAGGAGAATATTAAAAGTATTAATAAAATTAATACAAGAAAAGTTGTGGCAGCGGGCGTAATGGTTAAAATGGCAAGCAATTGATAATTATTTTCTATGACCAAAGATAATCTAACCCTAAAAAATTTTATTAAAGATGAAAATACTTTTCAAAAGTTATTTAATATTATTCCGGAGTTTTTCCCCTTCTGATTCCTGTGAAGTCTCATTACCCGGCATGGGATCGTGAGTTTCTTCACCGGTATGAATGTCTGACTTCTTATCGAGCATAATAAGGTTATCCGCAATAATTTCTGTCGCTACTTTTTTATTATGATCCCTATCTTCCCAATATCTTGTTTTCAGGTGCCCCTCAATATAAACCAGGCTGCTTTTATGTAAATATTTTTGAGCCAATTCTGCTAATCCCCTCCAAAGCACAATGTTGTGCCACTCTGTTTGGGAAATCAATTTCCCGTTTTTGTCTTTATAGGTTTCAGTAGTGGCCAAAGGAAACTTTGTGACAGGGATGTTACCTTCAAGGTATTGTATTTCCGGGTCTTTCCCCAGATTACCAATCAGTATTACTTTATTAACTCCGCGCATAATATCTTTTTTTCTTCACTTATATAATTTATCAAAACAAATCTAAAGGTACATTTTTCTCAGTAAAATAAGATGCTATTAATTTTGGGAACGGCAGCATTTTAATCTGATCCTTTGTGACCAGAAAATATTGTTTAGGTAATTTTAAAGGTTTTTTGATTTTAATATAAAAAAACTGGCCTGCAATAAGCTGATGAGTTAGTTTTTGTGAAATCTTTTTTGAATCCGGATTTAATTCAAATTCATTTTCTTTGAACCCTTTTAAAAGTGCCCCCTCTTTTAATAGATCTTTTCCATTTAACCTGAATTTCGTTTCTATTAAAATAAATTCATAAAGGTTTTGCCAAATATCTTTTTGCGTTCTTTTTGTGATATAAAATTTATTTCTGTATTCAATAACCAGGTAATTAAGAAATCTTTCTTTTTGTTTAATTGTTTTATTATTTACAGGTAAATCCTGTACTTTATTATTTAAAAAAGCGGCGCATTTATTTTGTAAAGGACATTCTAAGCATAGTGGAGACAATGGTTTACAAATAACTGCACCAAAATCCATGATAGACTGGTTATATACTCCCGGATTTTTTTTATCCAGAAGAAGTTGTGATAGTTGTCCATAAAACTTTTTACCTTCTGTAGTATTTACTGGTATTTCTACTCCAAAAAATCTTGATAAAACCCTGAAAACATTTCCGTCCAAAACTGCATAAGGTTTATTATAAGCAAAAGATGCAATGGCTGAAGCAGTATAACTCCCGATTCCTTTTAGCGCCAGAATATTTTCAAATTCTTCCGGAAATTTATCATTTAGCCTTTTGTGAATGAATTTTGCAGTTTCTATCAGGTTTTTACAACGACTATAATATCCCAGGCCTTCCCATAATTTATAGACTTTCTTTTGTGGAGCTATTGCCAGGCTTTTTACATTAGGAAATACATTTATAAAACGGTTATAATAAGTAATTCCTTGCTGCACTCTTGTTTGTTGCAAAATGATTTCACTTATCCAAATTTTATAAGGATCTTTTTCTCCTTTCCATGGCATCTGTCTCGTGTTTCCAGTATTATTCCATTTTAACAAGGAAGAGGAAAAAAACTTTTCGTGTTTCATTTAAACGCGATGTTATGGATTTAATTTGAATATAAAAAACCTGAGGAAATAGTGTAAAATTTAATTTGCTTTTCCTAATTAAAAAAATAATCCAAAAGATTCCATTCATAGTGGATTTTCTACACGGATAAAATCTACAAGGCTTTATAACCTTGCAGGAGGTAATAGAATTTCTATGACAATCTTATGCCTTTAACCGGAATTTAAAGAAAAGGTCTGTATTATTTGCTCAATCTAAATATCGTCCGCATTTAGCTTTTCCATGAGCAGCCTGATAAGGAGTAATTCCCCTGGCGCATGAAATTAGTAATACCGACAAGAGTATTGCTAAGAAATATACTTTTTTCATCTTTCAAAAAATGGTGAAGTAGATTTATTTTTCGATGCTTTTCTGATTTTTTAGATGATGAATTGTATAATTTAATTAATATAACGGCCATGTCTTGCTTGCCCATGAGCAGCGCCGTACATAGTTATTCCATGTGCGCAAGACATCAACAAAACTGACAATAGAATTGCTATGAGATATATTTTTTTCATTTTATAAAAATTGTTTGGAAATGGTGTTTTCTTGAGAGGTTTTGGGTTTTATAATTTTTGAGCAAAGCAGAAATCCTATAAATAATTGGTACTTTGAAAATAATATCTCACTAAAATACAAAAAAATACCGGAAAACAAAAGCTTTCCGGTATTTTTTTAAGACTATCCAGTAATTTTATTTCATCCTTTTTTCTTTTATCCTCGCACTTTTTCCACTTCTATCCCTAAGAAAATACAATTTCGAACGGCGCACCCTACCTACTTTATGGAGTTTAATACTTTCAATATTAGGAGAAAAAACAGGAAACAGACGTTCCACACCAATACCATCGCTAATTTTACGTACTGTAAAAGTAGCGGTTCCACCTTCACCCTGGCGCTTTACCACGTCACCTTTAAAACTTTGGATTCTTTCCTTATTTCCTTCCTGTATTTTATAATTAACAGTAATATTGTCACCCGCTTTAAATTTGGGTAATTCCTTTTTAGTTGTTAACTGATCGTGAACAAATGCAACTGCATTCATGGTCTTTAATTTTAAGTGTGCAAATGTAAAGCAATTTTGATAAATTCTACGTTGTTTTTTATTATTTTTTTGTATTGCGGCACGAGATAAATTTCAAATAAGGGATAGAATAATTCCCCCCTTTTCTATTAACCCTTTTATTCCCATTTAATAATTAATATGGTTAAAATTGCAAATTATCCTTGGCTTTCGATTTGATCACGCTGATAAGAGAATTATTAAACTTTAGTGCTTTATAATTGATTTTGAATAGGAATATTCTGAATACTATATAAAAAAGACGATATCATAAAAAACCTGACACAGTTTTACCATATTTTTTAACTTGCCAAATAAAAAATTGTCCGCACCAGTCCGTTTTTTATTACGCCAACAAACCCTTTGGCTTTCGTCATCCCGATGTATTTTTTGGGAAGAAGAAAGTATATTGATTCTTTCTGATTTACATTTCGGAAAATCCGGGCATTTTAGAAAATCCGGGATTGGCATTCCACAAAGTATTTATAAAGAAGACCTTCAAAAATTATTTTCCCAGATACAATTTTTTAAACCTAAAATTGTGCTTATTGCCGGTGACATGTTTCACAGTTCCGAAAATAAAGAAATAGAATTCTTTCTGAAATGGAGAAATGATCTGCCACATGTCAGGTTTTACCTGGTAAGAGGCAATCATGATATTTTACCACAAATTTTTTATAAAGAAGCCAATATTGAAATCTTTGAAAATAAAATATCTATCGGCAATTTTTGTTTCACACATGACATTAATTCTGTATGCAATGATGAAGAATTGTTTACTTTCTCAGGACACATTCATCCGGGAATAAAAATGAATGGATCAGGAAATCAATCATTGATGCTTCCGTGTTTTTATTTTGGGAAAAAATATGCGGTGTTACCTGCTTTCAGTGCTTTCACAGGGTTGGCAAAAATAAAGCCTCTAAAAGCGGATACAGTTTTTGCATTGGTAGAAAATAGCATCATAAAAATGCAATGAACTTTTATTTTACATTTTGCCATTCCCATCACTTCACTCTTCTCCCTTTCCAACTATAGCTTCCAAATTTTCCCAACCAACCAGCAATCAAAGTATATAAAATATGAAACGGCTGCGAGGGTGCAAACCACCAAAGTAATTTTTGATTTCCAAAAAATTTTGAAACCGGATACAAAAAAAATAATTCCACAATAATTTTTATTCCAATCACAATCAGAAACAAATAAAATGTTTTTATAAAAAAGAAAGAAGAAATTCCAAGAATAAAAATCCATGCATTGAAAGAATAAACCAACAGGAGTACAGCAGTTATTTTTTTATCACTGTATTTGTCTGCTTTGCTGGCCCACCGGATTCTCTGATTTATAAAATCTTTCAAAGTTTCCACGGGTTGTGTTTCCACAACTACATCCGGAGATTTTAAAAACATTATTTTCTCCGGATAGGCTTTTTGAAACTTGTGCATCAGCAACATATCATCGCCACTCGCTATTTCGTCTATTCCTTTAAATCCGCCAACTTCATAAAAAACTTTTTTTTCGTAAGCCAGGTTAGCACCATTACACATGCTGTGGAACTTTTTATATACCGAAGCGCCGGTGATTCCCTGTAAAGTCATAAAGTCGAGAGATTGAAATATTTTGAAAAACCTCACCCCCGCCCTTTCTCCGAAGGGAGAGGGCCAAAATACCACCGGTAAAGCAATAAATACCGGGTTTTCCTCTTTATAAAAAGAAACCAATGTTTCAATCCATTTTGCAGGAGCCATACAATCTGCGTCTGTAGTTACTATCAATTCTCCTTTGGCAAATTGTAATGCGGTCTCAATAGATTTTTTTTTGTAGGAATTTAAAATTTTATTTTGAGTAAAGTCAGATAGATTGACAACACGGATATTTTCTTTCTGAAACGATTGAACAATGGAAACCGTTTTATCGGTAGAATGGTCATCTGTAACAATCACTTCCCATTTATTTTGCGGATAGGATTGATTGACGATGGATTGAATACAATTGCCAATATTTCTTTCTTCATTTCTTGCCGCAATAATTATTGAAACGTAAGGCAATTCATTCTCTGTAATTTTTTTTGAGGGGGCAAAATCGGGTATTTCTATCCAACTTCTTCTGTAATACAAAATCAAAAGCGAATAAGGTAGTAATAAGAGAATGGTGATAAATATAAAAATCATGCAAAAAGTTAAGATGTGCAGATATACCTTTAAATAGTAAAATATTTTGCAAAAATAATTTTTAGAATTCAAAAGGAAATATTAGATTTGTAGTTGCATAAACAACTATATGCTAAACAACCAATTTAAAAAAGGGGAACTTTATAGTTTTATTACCGGTAAAGCTTCTACGGCTATTGCCAGGCGATTGCAGAAGAACTTTAAAGAATCAGAGATAGATATTACGATTGAGCAATGGAGTGTTTTGTATCAATTGTGGAAAGAAGAAGGCAAAAGCCAGCAACAATTGTGTGAGACTACCTTTCGCGATAAGCCAAGCATCACAAGATTGGTTGATAATTTGGAAAAATCGAAACTGGTAAAAAGAGTGGCTTCAAAAAATGACAGACGAAGCAATCTCATTTTTCTAACGAAGGAAGGGAAAATACTGGAGCAAAAAACTATGGAAGTTGCCAACCGTACATTGAATGAAGCGCTCGAGGGAGTTACCAACGGGCAAATAGAAATTGCGAAAGAAGTTTTACAAATGGTATATGATAACCTGGCTGGGTAGGGACAGTTAGCGACCTATCCGTAAAAAATAAAAATTCATTTTATTATAAAAATAAAAATCATGGAAACAACAATAACAGCTCCAAAATTAAAAGGCGGCGAATGGTTAATAAAACCGGGAAATGCCGATGGTATTTTTACTCCCGAAGATTTTACAGAAGAACAAATTATGATACGTGATATGTGCCTTCAGTTTTTACAAACCGAAGTAATTCCGGTCATGGAACGTATTGATAAGGCAGAACCAGGTTTGATGCCTTCATTAATGGACAAAGCAGGTGAACAGGGCCTTTTGAGTATTTCAGTACCTGAAGAATATGGAGGAATGGGAAAAGATTTTGTAACATCTACTTTAGTAAGCGAGGCATTAGGCGGCGGTAATTCTTTTAGCGTGGCAGTGAGTGCTCATTCAGGAATCGGAACGCTTCCCATCTTATATTTTGGAACTGAAGCGCAAAAACAAAAATATATTCCGAAACTCGCAACCGGCGAATGGAAAGGTTCTTATGGATTAACAGAACCTGGAAGTGGAAGTGACGCCTTAGGCGCTAAAACTACTGCTACTCTTTCTGCAGACAGGAAATATTATTTATTGAATGGCCAAAAATGCTGGATTACCAATGGAGGTTTTGCAGATGTATATACAGTGTTTGCAAAAATTGACGGTGATAACCTGCCTGCCGGACAGGCAGGATTTACTGCGTTTATCCTTGAACGTGGTATGGAAGGCTTCACACAGGGGCATGAAGAGCACAAAATGGGAATCAAAGGTTCTTCTACGGTTCAATTGTATTTCCAGGATTGTAAAGTGCCGGTCGAAAATGTTCTTGGTGAAATTGGGAAAGGCCACATAATTGCTTTCAATATTTTAAATATTGGAAGATTAAAATTAGATGCCGCAGCAGTAGGAGGTTCCAAAATGGCTTTGAAAGATTCTATTGAATATGCCAAGACCCGCGAACAATTTAAATTACCTATTGCAAAATTCGGAGCTATAAAATATAAGCTAGCAGAAATGGCCATCAGAATTTATGCTGATGAAAGCGCATTATATCGTACCGCAAAGTGGATTGATGAAAAAGAACATGAATTATTATCTGCCGGCAAACCCTTTAATGAAGCGCTTTTGGGCGCAGCCGAAGAATTTGCCATTGAATGCGCCATCTTAAAAGTGCACGGTAGTGAAGTGCTGGATTATGTGGTTGATGAAGGTGTTCAAATACATGGTGGCAACGGGTTTAGTGATGAATACAGTATAAGCCGTGCGTATAGGGATAGCCGTATCAACCGGATTTTTGAAGGAACCAATGAAATAAACCGTCTCCTTTCTGTTGACATGATGCTGAAACGCTCGATGAAAGGACAATTGGATTTGATGGGGCCTGCAATGGCTGTGCAAAAAGAATTGATGAGTATTCCCGAATTCAGCGATGGAGACGACAAGCCATTTGCGACCGAATTAAAAACGATTACCAACATGAAAAAAAGCATATTAATGGTAGCTGGGGCGGCAGTACAAAAACTAATGACAACTTTGAGCAAAGAACAGGAAATCATCATGAATATTGCGGATATGGCTATCAAAACTTTTATATCTGAAAGCATGCTACTTCGCGTAATGAAAGCGGTAGAAAAAACCGGGGTAGAAAATAATAAAGTACAAATATCCATGCTGCACGTTTTCCTGAATGATGCGGTAGATGCTTTGGCAAAAGCGGGTAAAGAAGCCATCAACTCGTTTGCGGAAGGCGATGAACAAAAAATGATGTTATTAGGTTTGAAGCGATTCACAAAAACAGCTCCTTTTAATAGTAAAGACGCGAGAAGATTGGTGGCAGCCAGGTTGATTGAGGATGGGAAATTATAATTTGGAAATTTTATAGAGTAAATATTTTAACCTCATAAGCTTACTGGTTTCTCTGAGGTTTTTTAAGAGAAATAAAAAGAATCATTATTGCCAGCTAAAGTTTTTTTTGGTAGAACCTTATCTTATGAATTCCACTTTTGGAGGAATTATAATTATGGCTTAGTTGATTTCTTAATATATAAATGAGAAATCATAATAGCTCAATAAGTACCAGAATTCGTATTAACTTGTTTGCCGAAAAAGGCAGTTTCCTGCTGAATAATTTAAGAAATCTTAAAATGACCAATACCGTTGATTTAAATATTGATGAGGAGATACTTCCCTTGTTTGATTTCACTTTTAATTTATTTTCAGGAAAAGCCGTACGCATGCTTGTAACAGAGCCACCGGTCACAATAGATGATATACTTTACAGGCAACAGGTATTGAAAGGCTTTATTGCTAATTATGAAATTTGGAAAGAATATTCTTTCTCACGTTTCAATTTATCAGAAATATTTGACTTCTTTGAAACATTTGGTGTTGGTCATTTTTTCGCTTCAAACATGAAATGGAAACTTCGGTTTTCTGAAAAGGAAAGAAGCCAGAGAAAAGGAAGATTGATTTTACTGATTCGGCTTTTTTTTAAAATAAAGACAGATTATTTTGAAAAGTTGGATACCAAACCTTTTCCTCCGGAATATGCATCTGAACTGGATTTGCTGAATCGTTTTCTGATTGATTTTAATTTACTGCATTATGAAGAGATCTATTCCAAAAAGAAAACTTTATCAGTTGCGCAGATTGTGGATTTGATGAGAATTATTACTGAAAAAGTAACTAATGGGCAGGCTGCCTCTTTCTGGCATCGTTGGTTTTTATTTGAAGCTTATCTTTCAGTAAGCAAAGGCATTGTTGAACATAGATTTGTTTTTCCTTCCTTTGATAATTCTGCATTTTCTATACAAGGCCTTTATCATCCGCTTTTGAAGAACCCAGTCAGGAACGATATTACGGCTACCCGAAATGTGATTCTTTTAACCGGGCCTAATATGTCGGGCAAATCCACCTTATTAAAAGCGATAAGTTTATGCGTTTATCTTGGTCATGCAGGACTTGCCGTTCCGGCTTCAAAAGCAGACATTCCATTTTTTGATAACATCTCTGTGGCCATCAATCTTACGGACAGTATTGTAAGCGGTTACAGCCATTTTATGTCGGAAATAATTACGTTAAAAAATGTGGTTGAAGAAGCGTTACAGGGAGCAAAATGCTTTGCGGTTTTTGATGAATTATTCCGGGGAACCAATATTGAAGATGCACTGGAGATCAGTACGGAAACAATAAAAGGGTTTACCAAATTTACCAACTCTTATTTTTTTATTTCCACTCATTTGCATCGGTTAAAAGAAATGGAAGAGATTAGTAATGGCAAAGTCGCCACTTGTTTTATTGAATGTGAATTAAAAGAAGGCACACCCATATTCACCTATAAATTGAAACCCGGTTGGTCAGATTTAAAAATAGGCCGTATCTTATTTGAAAAGGAAGGATTGAATAATATGCTGAAGTAACATTGCTAAAAATAAAAATCTGCGTTAAATGCCTTCGTTGTCAATGGTCTGGTTTGCCTGTTATAATTTATTTCTTCTCACCATTTTTCTAAATCTCAAACTCAAAAATGCTGCTGAAAAAGTAAGCCCGGTAATGAATCCGGTCCATATACCGGCAGCTCCCATCTTAAAATAAAAAGCCAATAGACAGCCTACCGGAAGTCCCACCGCCCAATACGCAATTGCGATAAAATAAGTAGGCACTTTTACATCTTTAATTCCGCGCAATAACCCCGCGCTTATTGATTGCGTACTATCCGAAACTTGGAATAAGGCTGCAAACAAAAGTAAATATGCAGACATAGAAACCACTTCTTTATTATCATTAAAAAGATATGGCAGCTTATGGCGAAACAAAATAAAAATAACAGCGCAAAAGGTCCCGTAAATTAATGCCATGATCAAAGTGCTTTTTCCAATTAATCGAATTGCGTTTGTGTCATTGCGCCCAAATGCATTGCTGGTGCGAATAGAGCCGGCTTGTGATAATCCCATAGAAACCATAAAAGTTAATGATGCCATACTCAAAGCTATCTGATGAGCGGCCTGTTCCACAGCGCCAATGGTTCCAATCAATATTCCTGAAACGGCGAATGCGCCTGCTTCCATCGTAATTTGAAAACTACTTGGAATGCCTATGTGAAGTAATTCTTTAATTGTCTGCCATTTCAATTTCCATACCCGGCTCCTAACAGCCACATATTTTTTGAAAGTTTTGTGGTATAAAACGATTAAACCTAAAACTACAAAAATCAATATCCTGGTAATCAAAGTACCCCACCCCGCTCCCATTAATTCCATTCTAGGGAAACCTAAATTTCCATAAATTAAAAGCCAGTTTAAAAAAGCATTCAAAGGAATTGCTGACAAAGAAAGTATCATCGCTGTTTTTGTAAATTCCAGGCCATCAGTAAATTGTTTGAGTGCAAGAAATAATAACATCGGAATTATTGACCAGCCCATGATTTGTAAATAAGGCAATGCAAGCCGTGCTATTTCCGGATCCTGATCGAGGTGAAACAAAATATTTTTACTCAATTCTATTCCCAGAGAAATGAATACGGCAGAGATAGCGCAAAGCCAGAAACCGTTATATAAATAATGGCTTATTAATTTTCGATCATGCCTGCCATGCGCCATGGAAACCATTTGTGAAACAGAAATGGTAATACCAATACCAAAAACAAAAGGTATGTTCATAACACTTATTACCAAAGCTGCGGCTGCTAATTGTTTGTAGCCGACCGCACCCACCATTGCCGTATCAATAATGCCAAGCATCATTTGAGCAACTTCTCCCAGGATAACCGGGTAAGCAAGATTTAATGTTTTTTTTGCTTCCGCGATCAGCATTTAATTGTAGAATAAATTTTTTAGAAATGTTTGTGAAGATAAAAAGAATGATGGGTGAATTTGCAACAAAAAAATTCTGGGATATGACTGGTGTGTTCGTGATAACAACCAGTAATGCATTTCAACATCCAATGGCTATCTTATTGGAAAACCCCGAATTGTAACAAGATGTTAGGTAAAAAATATAAAAAGAAATATACTAAAACCTTATGGCTTTTTCATTCCTATAAATCCCCTCTCCAAATCCTCAATAAGGTATTCCGGTTCTTCCAAACCCACATACATTCTAAGCCTGCGGTGAATTTTATTTTCAGGATCAAACTCTTCTGCTTTGATGGAAGCGCATCCCGGAATAATGAGAGATTCATGGCCGCCCCAACTAACTGCCATTAAAATGTGCTGAAGACTTTCACAAAAATCTTCAATTTCTTTTATGGATATTGCTTTTAAAATAAATGAAAATAATCCACCCGCCCCCTGCATTTGTTTTTTGGCTAACTCGTATTGTGGAAATTGTTCGTCAAATGGATAACTGATTTCTTCTACTTCCTTCCGGCTTTTTAAATACCTAACAATTTTTTTTGTGGAAGCTGAAATTTTTTCTAACCGCGTGGGAAGAGTCCTTAATCCTCTAATGATCAGCCATGCATTGAATGGCGTAGTGCTTATTCCCATATTCATATATTCACTGTTGAATATTTTTTCAATCATTTCCTTTTTGCCACAAAGCACACCTGCCACTACATCGCTGTGTCCGTTTATGTATTTGGTAGCGCTTTGTAACACAAGGTCTATACCCAATTCAATTGGCCTTTGATACAAAGGTGAACAATAACTGTTGTCGCATATTGTAACAATTTTCCTTGCCCTGGCTATTTTGGAAACAGCTTCCAAATCCTGCAAATAAAAGTTCCAACTGTTGGGCGTTTCCAGATAAATTATTGCCGTATTTTTTTGAATAGCTTTTTCAAAATTTTGTATATCTCTTCCGTCAACATAAGTAGTGGTAATACCGAATCGCGGCAAAACATTGTCAAACATTTTCTGAGCCCAGCTATAAGGTTTGTCAACAGAAATAATGTGATCACCACTTTTTACATTAGCAAGAACTGAAGCAAAAATAGCACCTGCGCCACTATTAAGCATAAGGCAATCTTCTGCTCCCTCAAGAGCGGCCAATTTCTGCGACAAAATTTTTAATGTTGGGTTCGTTGCACGGCTGTAAATAAACCTGGAATATTCATCTTCAAATGCTTTTCTTAAATCATCTACTTTGTTAAAGGAGAAATTACTGGTTTGAATTATTGGCGGCGATACAGCATTGAAATATTTTTCACGTTCTTCGCCGAGTTCATTTAATATGTAGGAGATTTTTTTTGGGTCCATATATTTTATTTTTTTTATCGCCACTAATGGCACGGATTTTCACGAATTGTTTTTAGTTAATCTCCTATATTTTCCTTTTTTAATAGCTTCTGCAACAAAATACAGAATCATAAACGCTGCCAAAACTCCAAGTCCTATCAAAGAAATTTTAGTGTAACTTATAAATATACTAACGCCAACGAATGTATAAGCGGCAATAAAAATCAAAGGTAATAAAGGATAGAGTTTCATCATGTAAATTCCGCTGTCATTAAGGTAAGAAGTTTTTTTACGTATGATAAAAATACTCCCGGCTGAGAAAACCATGCCGAAAGAATCCAAAAAAATGGTGAAACTCAAAATAGTATCGAATTTTTTTGCCCAGAAAATAATGAGTACACAAAGAATTGAAAAAACGCTCAAAGAAGTGGTAAGCGTTTCTGTTTTTATATTTCTTTTTTTAAAAGAAGAAGGTAATATTTTATCATCGCTCATGGCCGCCATTACCCTCGGATTGCTCATCAATAAAATATTTACGTAGGCAAGTACGCTTAAAAAAAGAAGAACAGAAAGAATTCTTTCTGCATTAATTCCAAACACTTTGGAAGCCATAATAGCTGCGATATTTTTAGCCGATTTTAATTCTTCAAAGCCTATCACATTCACATAAGCATAATTGATGAGAAGGTATAGGATAATAATAACAATGATTCCCAAAAAGATTCCCCGGGGGATTGTTTTTTTAGGATTAACAACTTCTTCGCCGAAATTTATTGTTTGCTGATAGCCGCCATAGGTAAAACTCACAGCCACCAGTCCTATACCAAAAGACTTTAGATATTCGGTAAATACCGGTGAGGTATGCGAAGCGACTGATATCGCAGGATGTGCTGATGAGGTGGCAAAAAAGAGAGGGCTTATTAATGCAATTATCATAAGAATCTTGATAACAGTTAATATATTTTGAGTACGGGCGCTCATTTTTAAACCCAACAAATTGACACCATAAAAAATAATGATAGCGGAAATAGCAATTACGATTTGTATATTTTGGATGTAATGTGCGTTGCCAGGCTGTAAAAGCCAATTTGCATTTTGAGATTGAGGAATCAAAACACCTGTAATATATTCTCCACCTACTAATGCTACAGCAGCCAGCGATGAGGCATTGGAAACAAGTATAATACAATTGATCGCAAAAGCAATTGATGGATGATAGGCATAAGCAATTACTTTGTAATAACCACCGGTTACCGGCATGCGGCTACCTATTTCTGCATAAGTAAGCGCACCGCACAAAGCAATCAATCCGCCTGCAATCCAGGCTGCATAAAAGATAGTCGGGCTACTTACTGCTTCTGCGACGTTGGCGGGTGTGCGGAAAACCCCCATCCCTACAACGAGACTCAGCATGATGATGGTAAAGTCGAATAAAGAAAGTTGCTTTGTGATTTTCAAGAAAGGAAAGATAGAATTTTTTGTGGTTACATTTGTGGTTAGAATTCATATTTCCCCATGAAGAAATTTTTCCTGATATCATTATTATTTAGTAATTCTGTTTCTGCTCAAACAACTTCTCATGTAGATTCTATCCAAACATTAGGAAACGTAATCGTAAAAGCTTATGAACAAAACCGTAGCCTGATTGATGTGGCAGCTCCGATAAGTGTTATAGGGCAGACGCAACTAAATCGGTTTAGCAATATGAGCATATTACCCGCATTAAATAGTACTCCTGGTGTAAGCATGGAAGAACGTTCGCCTGGAAGTTATCGTCTTAATATCCGGGGCAGTTCATTACGTTCCCCATTTGGCGTACGGGATGTAAAAGTCTACCTGGATGACATACCTCTTACAGATCCAAGCGGCAATACTTATTTAAACCAACTCAGCTTTTATAATTTTAATTCTATTGAAATAATTAAAGGGCCAGCCAGCAGTTTATACGGAGCCGGTATTGGTGGCGCTATGCTCATACATACCTTGCCGACTAACTGGCATGATGGAATTTCTCTTGCTTACTCAATGGGCAGTTTTAATACTAATAACGTGAATGTGAATATAAAAACAGGTGATAGTGATCATGAAAATAGTTTCAATTATTCTCACCAAACAAGCAACGGCTATCGCCAACAGACGCAAATGCGTAGAGATATTGCTACATGGGAAAATGTATTGAAAGTAAACAAAAAGCAAACACTTCATGCATATATGTCCTACAGCGATCTTTATTACCAAACACCAGGCGGATTAACCCTGGCTCAATATAATACTGATCCAAAACAGGCAAGGCCACGCTCAGGTTCACAACCAGGAGCTGTGCAGAACAAAGCAGCTGTTTATCAAAAAATATTTCTTACAGGGTTTAGTAATGATTATGTGTTTAATGATCACTGGCACAACACAACTTCTCTGTATGGATCTTATTCAGATTTCATCAATCCTGGTATCAGAGTTTATGAATACCGGAAAGAACCACATTTTGGGGGCAGAAGCGTATTTGAATATAAAAAGAATATCGGCAAAACCGCCTTCCAGCTTGATTTCGGAACGGAAGCACAAAAAGGATTTTTTAATACCTCGGATTACGGCAATAATTACGGTGTTGCCGATTCCCTGGAATCTGATGATAATTTAAATAATTGGCAATACATGTTCTTTGCGCAGGCAAATTTTATATTGCCACATGGATGGACAATTACAGGTGGAGTAAGTTTGAATAAATCATCCATTCAGGATATTAATCTTATTCCAAAACCTTCAACTACGCAGACAAGAGTTTTCAAAAACCAATTGCCACCGCACATTGCGGTTCTCAAACAGCTAAAGAAAAATATATCAGTTTATGGAAGTGTTGCCCGTGGTTTTTCTCCGCCAACTGTTTCAGAAGTACTTCGCTCTGATGGATTGTTCGGTACTAATCTGCAACCTGAAGATGGAATGGATTATGAAGTGGGTATCAAAGGCACGTTTTTGCAAAACAAACTCTATTTTGATGCCAGTGGATTTATCTTTGATTTGAAAAATACAATCGTACAACGTATTGATACCAATGGTGTGTATTATTATGTAAATGCCGGTTCTACCAAACAAAATGGCGTAGAGACTTATGTTTCTTACCAAATTGCAGATAATCCGTCTCATTTTATTAGCTCAGCTAAAGTATGGGTAAGCTACGCCTGGCACGATTTCCACTATGGAGATTTTAAACAGTTGACAGCTGATTATTCAAAAAATGAATTACCCGGCGCTGCACCAAACGTAGTTGTGGCCGGCCTTGACTTAATGTCAAAAGCAGGATATTATATGAATCTAACCTATAATTATACAGATAAGATTGCACTCAATGATGCCAATACCGATTATACAAATCCCTTTACTTTATTGGGATTAAGAATCGGTTATAAAAAGTATCTATCAAAAAAAATCAGGTTAGAAATTTTTGCCGGTGCCGATAACATTTTAAATGAAACTTATAGTTTGGGAGATGATATTAATGCGGCAGCAGGCCGGTATTACAATGTGGCTCCGGGAAGAAATTATAATCTGGGAGTAATCTTTCGATTTAATAATGATGGCCACTGAGGATAAAAATTATTTGGATTTAGACTTTTTTAGTTGTTGATTTAGCAGATTTGTAAAAAATTATTTGTTTGATTCCAGGCTAAGTAATAATTATAATTTTGATCTTATCTGAAAAGTAATATAGAGTTTATTTTTCCAAAAAATAATGATAGTTATATAAACTCAAATTAAAATTACTTTTTGAATTTCCACTTTATTGCTTTTACATTTGCAGCATAATTGGTTCCTGCTCCCGATAGCAATCGGGATGGGATTAAAATGGGAATCCGGTTAAAATCCGGAGCTATCCCCGTAGCTGTAATCCCGATGCAAAAAAATGCATTGTATTTTCAGAATCTACAAACCACTGTTCATGGCTTTGAGCGGGAAGGTATCTGAGAATCGGGAAAGCCAGAAGACCTGCCACTTACAATTTATTCAATGCTTTCGGGAGAAAAGCGGAGATGTAAAGTGGCTTTGTGCATTTTATATTTCTTCTTATTTCCTTTTATTTATTTAAAAAAAAAATAAAATGATTCAAAAATCGAAATGTAAATTAATTGTTGTTTTTTTATTGCTCGCCTCTGTAACTTCTTACTCACAAGACTCTGTCAAAACCCTTAATGAAGTCGTAGTCACTGCAACCAAATTTCCCGTTAAGCAAAGTGAAACAGGCAAAGTGGTGGATGTGATTACACAAGATCAGTTGCAAAAAAGCTATGGAAAATCTTTAGGCGAGATCTTAAATCAGCAAGCAGGATTGGTCATCAACGGAGCCGATAATACTCTTGGTACTAATCTGAGTGTATATTTGGAAGGCGCTACATCGGGCAATACTTTGATCCTGATTGATGGAGTGCCATTATATGACCCATCCGGCATTACCGAAGAATTTGATCTTAATAATTTTGCATTGGATAATATTGAAAGAATAGAAATTTTAAAAGGAGCTCAATCAACATTATACGGGTCGGATGCCTCGGCAGGCGTAATTAATATCATCACAAAAAAATCAGGAAAAAAACCTTTTAACTTAAATGTGGATCTTTCTGCCGGAAGTTATGGTACCTACAAAGGGGCAGTTTCGATAAGTGGTAATAACGGTAAAGGTCAAACGTATTTTGTTTCTTACAACAAAATAACAAGTTGGGGATTTTCCTCAGCTTATGATTCTACAGGCAAAGCGAATTTTGATAATGATGGCTTTAACCAGGATGTGTTCAGGGTAAATTATGGTTTTCACCCATTCAAGAAAACATCTGTTAGTTTCTACGGAAAATATAATAACAACGAGGCGGACATAGATGCGGGCGCATTTATAGATGATAAAGATTATACAACTCATAATTATAATACAATAGCCGGAACCTCTATTGATTATAAATTAAATGATGGTATTATCAGGCTGCAATATAATTACAACCTCTTCAATAGAAACATTCTTGACGATTCGGCTTATACCAATATTTATGAAATATATTCAAATGGTAAATATTACGGTACGTCGAATTATGCAGAACTTTATACCAATTTGAATTTAAATAAAAATATAGAATTTCTTGCAGGCGTAGATTACAATGAAAATTCAACTACTCAATCCTATATTGTAATTCCTGATTACGGATACCCTTCACTGCCAATCTCTGCAGATAGCGCTAAAACAAATCAGGTAAGCGCTTATTCTTCAGTCATTTTAAAAACAAAAAGTGGTTTTCATACTGAACTTGGTGGTCGTTGGAATCATCACAGCATCTATGGAAATAATTTTACTTATTCCTTCAATCCTTTTTTCCTGATCAATAATCGCTATAAAATTTACGCGAACATTTCTTCAGGTTATAATACACCTTCTTTGTACCAGTTATACTCCCAATACGGTAACAGAAATTTAAAGCCGGAAACTACTACCAGCTACGAAACCGGTCTTCAATATTCTTCAGACAAGTCGAACGCAAGAGTTACAGGATTTATAAGAGATGGAAGAAATGTGATCTTGTTTTACGAAGATCCGGTTACTTATGCTGAATATTATATTAATGGTGATAAGCAAAACGATTATGGAATAGAAACAGAAGCGAATGTCAATTTTACACCAAAATTTTCTGTATCTTTTAATTATACTTACGTAGATGGACAAGTAACTACACAGAATTCGCCGGGAAAAGACACTTCATTTTTTAATTTGTATAAAATTCCAAAGAATGTTTTGAACCTTTCATTTAATTATAATGTTACAAAAAAGATCTATTTATCAACACATTTTAAAACCGTGAGCAAAGCGTATGAGCCGGCGTACCAGGCAGCTCCCTATGTTCTGAACGGCTATTATACATGGGATTTTTATGGACGTTATCAATTCAACAACAAGTGGAGCCTCTTTGCAGATTTTAAAAACATCACCAATCAAAAATATTTTGTAACGAGGGGATATACAACCAAAGGATTTAATATGAATGGGGGAGTTCAGCTAAGTTTATAATTGGAAATATTCTGAACAATGGGTGCATTTCAAAATGTCGCACCACTTTCCCCTTCTCCCCAACGGGAGATGGAGATTAAAGGGGGTGAGGCAATAAAAGAAAGCGACATTTTGAAATGCACCCTGAATAGCTCTTCCGATAGTATAAATATTAATTATAGTATCTTTGCTCACTAATATAAACCATATGGCATTTTTATTATTAAAACCGGAATTATTATTGTCGATGCCAGGTGGGAGTGAGTGGCTTTTAATACTGGTCGTAGTCATCTTATTTTTTGGAGGTAAAAAAATCCCAGAGCTAATGCGCGGTATAGGAAAGGGCGTGAAAGAATTTAATGATGCTAAAGAAAGTCCGAAAAAGGAAATAGATGCCGGTATAAAAGAAAAGAATACCTTTTCCACACAAGAAAAACGTGAAGCCCTAAGATAAATATTACTTCCTGAATAAATTTTTATAAAATTGATCACTAAAGGTTGAGATGAGCATCTGAACCTTTTTTATTAAAACGAATTCTATTGTTTTTATATAAAAATATTTCTGAGTACCAGCAAGAATTAAAGGAAGACAAGATTTCCTGTTTGGAAGTAGTCGAATATTATCTGCAGAAAATAGATAACCTCCAACAACTGAATGCATTCGTAGAAGTTTATAAAGATGAATGTATTGCCCGCGCTAAATTTCTTGATGAAAAGAGAAATTCGGGGAAAACTCCCGGTAAATTACATGGGGTAATAATCGCCCTTAAAGATGTCATTTGTTATAAAGGCCATAAAGTAAGCGCTGCTTCAAAAATGCTGAAAAATTTTACCTCAATTTATAATTCTACGGCAGTTGAAAAATTATTGAATGAAGATGCGATTATCATCGGCAATTGTAATTGCGATGAGTTTGCTATGGGAAGTACCAACGAAAATTCTGTTTATGGCAGGGTAAAAAATGCGTTAGATGAAAATAAAGTTTCGGGGGGGTCTTCGGGTGGTTCGGCTGTAGCGGTTCAGGCGGGTTTGTGTATGGTAAGCCTTGGCAGCGATACAGGCGGATCGGTAAGACAACCTGCAGATTTTTGCGGAATTGTGGGCATGAAACCTACCTATGGTACTATATCAAGACACGGACTAATTGCATATGCATCTTCTTTTGATCAAATAGGCATTTTTGCAAATAATATTGAAGATGCAGCCAAAGTTTTGGAAGTTATCAGTGGGGGCGACGAATATGATAGCACCGTAAATCAAAACAAATCCGAATCTTTTTTATCGGAATTTCAATCCCAAAAAAATATCCCAAAAAAATATAAGATTGCTTTATTTAAAAATGCAATGGAGCACAAAAGTCTTGACCCTGAAATAAAAAAGGGAATTTATGAATTAGCAAAAAGTTTGAAAAAAGATGGCCATATTGTTGAAGAAATTAATTTTGATTTGGTAGATTATATAGTTCCTGCGTATTATATCCTTACCACTGCAGAGGCTTCGTCTAATCTTTCCCGTTACGACGGGGTGCGTTATGGATACCGACATGAAAACAATGAAGAAGACCTGGCAACTTTCTATAAAAAAAACCGTGGGTATGGATTTGGGAAAGAAGTAAAGAAGCGCATTATGTTAGGCACTTTTGTGTTAAGCGAAGGATATTATGATGCTTATTTTACAAAAGCACAGCAGGTAAGAAACATGTTGGCTTCACTTACAAAAGAAATTTTTAACAAATTTGACGGCCTGCTTTTGCCAACAGTTCCATCCACCGCTTTTGAAGCCGGAAGTATGGAAAAAGACCCGATAGCAATGTACCTGGCTGATATTTATACAGTTTATGCAAATCTTACAGGTATTCCCGGAATTTCTATACCGCTATTTAAACATTCAAATGGGTTGCCTTTTGGCGTGCAGGCACTTACCAATAAAGACAATGAATTAACTTTACTGGAACTTTCGGAAATGCTTCTGAAAAATTACAAGCACTATTAGTGAAATGAAAAAGCAGTACTCTATATTTTTTTTTATTTTTTTGTTTCAGGTAAAATTTGCCATGGCTGACATACCTCATTTCTATCTCTCTCAAGTGGATACTATAATTAATAGAGAAAAAATAGACACCACCAGTAATACAGAAGATAAAGTAATTGATGAAGTAATTGAATCAAAAAAACCGGTAAAAGCAAAAGTGGTTTACCTGAGCCAGGTTACTAAATATGGTTTCAAAGATTTGTTTAAAAATTATTCTTACAATTCCTCAATGCCCTATTCCTCTCAGGTAAATCCTCATGCGGAACCTTATATGGAAGGTTATTTGAAGTCAAATGAAGATTATTTGTTGCATCTTAAGAAAACTTCCATACCCCAATTTAATTTTATTGACGGAATTCTTAGACAGTACGGTTTGCCAAAAGAACTAAAATACCTTGCGGTTATAGAAAGTGATTTAAAATCAACTGCATTATCTCCAAAAGGCGCACTTGGTCCCTGGCAGTTTATGCCTTATACTGCCCGGGATTATGGATTGATAGTGAACTCGCAGGAAGATGATCGCACTGATTATTTTAAAAGCACTAATGCTGCGGCCAAATATTTATTATACCTGTATAAAAATTTGAAAGACTGGCTTTTGGTAATTGCTGCTTATAATGGCGGCCCGGGAACAGTTTATAACGCTATTAAAAAAAGCGGAAGCCGAAATTTCTGGAAACTGCAATATTATTTGCCCGAAGAATCGCGCAATCACGTGAAGAAATTTATTGCTACACATTATATTATGGAAACTGGCGGGGATGATAAGAATGTTGCTGACTCTAAATTTAATTATTGCAGCCTTTCCGATGCTGACAGCAGTGTAGTAACCCCAAAACTTACGGCTACCGAGAAAAAAAACCTTGATTCAACAAAGGTTTCAGGCAGGTATATTGCTGAGGTAATTGCAAAAAATATATCTATGGATATAAAGGATTTTGATCGCTATAACCCGGGTTTTAATAATACCCTTGCCACCGGCGCTTCTTATAATTTGCAATTGCCAAAAGAGAAAATGAAAGATTTTTTTGATAAAAGAGATGACATCTTAAATGAGAGCGTCAATCAACTCCTGGAAAGTGTAAAAATGAATTCAAGTTCGATGAATGAGAAGAAATCAAACCAGAACAGGAAGTAAAAACAAATCTCTCAAAAATGAAAGAAAAACAATTCGCAGCCAGATTGGGAGTATCAGTATTTTTTTAATCATTGAGCGCAAGCTTATGAACTCTTTAAAAGCCGGAAAGCACATTCTGCATTATACTTTGAAAAAGTAACTCAATTTCATTTTTGAGATCGTAGAATGATAAACCGAATATCCAATATTTATTTTCTTCTATAAAACGAATTAATGATGGTAAATCAATATTGATTCCTGAAGTTAGATTTATCAATTTCAAATCGGGCAATACATTCTTATGATTCATCAAGATCATATTTATAGTTATCCGGGAAACAAAAATTGCCAAAGCTCTTTTCGAAATTTAGCAATTGAAGTTTAAAATGAGATGAATAAAAATATGGAAAATGACGTAATTTCCTTTTTTAAAAAGTTGGCAAAATTTTTCTTAGAAATCATCGTCGTCATCATCGAAATCATCACCGCCCTCATCAAACAAACCAAGAGTTTTAAAATCGTCATCTACTTCAAAGTCATCATCAAGCTTTCCCTTCTTTGCAGGCTTTTTCCCTTTTGATTTTGGGATATCAAATTCTTCAAAATCCGGATCGTAATCATCTTCTTCACTTTTTTCCCAATCATCTTCAACTTCTACGTCATCATCGTCGTCTTCATCTTTACTCTTTTTAGATGATACAGCAGGCTTACCCTTTTTTTTTGGCATTTCATCATCGTCATCATCATCGAAATCATCAGAACTTTTTTTTGATGAATTTTTTGAAGACCCCTTTGCAGTTTTTTTTAAAGGAAAATCTTTTTCCTTATCAGATTTTGCTTTCATATTTCTATGGATTTTTTTTGTAAAATTTCAATTTCATTTTTAATTATCCAAAAATAATCAATACTTTTTTAAAAAATATCTGTGTTTTATTTATTCGCAATTATGAAGCCACAATTATTTGATCAGTCCCCGGACCATTAGAAATATATTTTATTTTTACCCCCAATGAAGTATTGATATAATTAATATAAGTATTCATTTGAGAAGGAATATTTTCAAAATTTTTAATTTTTAAAATGTCTGTTTTCCAGCCGGTGAATTCTTTATATTCAGGTTCAATCGTTTTTCCTTCCATTTGAAAAGGAACCTGCATAGTTTCTTTCCCGTTGATTTTATAATGTGTACAAACTTTAAGGGTTTCAATACTATCAAGCACATCAGCTTTGGTCATAACTAATTGGGTAACTCCGTTGATCATACAGGCAAAATGCAAAGCTACCAAATCAATCCATCCACACCTTCGTGGCCTGCCGGTTGTACTACCAAATTCATTTCCATTTTTCCGGATCAATTCTCCCATGTCATCATTCAATTCAGTAGGGAAAGGCCCGCTACCTACTCTTGTGCAATAAGCTTTTGTAATGCCGATTACTTCTTTTATTTTTTGGGGAGAAATTCCCAAACCGCTGCAAACACCTGCTGTGATTGTGTTTGAAGAAGTAACATAAGGGAATGTGCCAAAATCCACATCGAGCATACTTCCCTGTGCGCCTTCCGCAAGAATTTTTTTACCTTTTGTAATGGCATCATTAATAAAATATTCGCCATTTACTATTTGTAAAGTTTTTAAAAAATCAATGGCTTCAAAAAATTCATTTTCTGCCTGGGAAATATCTTCATCAAAGGAAAAATTATTAAGGATCTGTTGATGCTTTTTTCTCAATTGCTGATATTTTTCATGGAAATCAGCTGAGAGAATATCACCTACACGCAAACCGTTTCTTCCGGTTTTATCCATATATGCCGGGCTGATCCCTTTCAATGTAGAGCCTATTTTTTCTCTTCCTTTTGCGGCTTCGCTGGCGCGGTCTATTGCACGATGAGACGGAAGGATTAAGTGTGTTCTTTCGCTAACGTAAAGTGTTTTTCTATAATCAATGCCGAAAGAAGCAACCGCCTCGCATTCTTTTTTCAATATAACGGCATCAAGCACTACACCACTGCCAATTAAATTGATTTTATTTTCCCTGAATATACCGGAAGGGATCTGGTGAAGCACGATTTTTTTCCCTTCAACATATAAAGTGTGGCCTGCATTGGGGCCGCCCTGGAAGCGGGCTATCATTTCATAACCGGGAGCAAAATAATCAACAATTTTCCCTTTCCCTTCATCGCCCCATTGGAGCCCAAGAATTACATCAACCATTTTTGAAACAAATTTTTAAACATACAAATCAAAACAATTTTTGATTCAATTTTCAGAAAGCGGTAAAAGTATAATTAAAAATAGAAATGAAGATGAAATTGTAAAAAAATTATTTGCGTGGATAAGATACTCAAATATTTTATCAAGGTTATGAGAACAAGACATTATTATAATTTCTCCTTTCGGCACTGTATTTCAATTAGTCTTCTTTGGTTAATTATTTATTTTATTGTTAAGTAATTTTTTTAGCCTTGAATTGAAATTATGCCTCTGCAAAAAATTTTCAGCATGAGAAGTTTTTTTCAGCTTTCATATTTTTATAAAATAACAACTACACTAATTTTCTACCAAATCATTTCACTTCATAAGTTTTTTTATCTTTTCCGATACCTTTTAATGTTAATGATTTCCACTGTTTGGGTAAAGAAGTTTTTAATTGTACGATTCCACCGGGAGTTATATCCAATCCACCAAAACCAAAAAGTACACTTTGTAAATAGCCACCAGCGCCTGTTGCAAAATAAGGATTGGTACCTCCTGCAGTTTCAGCCATTACGCCAAATGGTGGTAACTTATTGGGGATATATGTCTTTTCAAAAGTATTCCATGCTTTGGCCGGTTCATGAAGCCTGGCATACAATATCGTGAAAATAGCTTGGGTCATTGCAGGAGACCCCTCGCCAACTTTGGATTCATAATACTCCAGGTCTTTTTTTATTTGTTCAGGATCGGTTATTTCTTTTAAAGGGTATGCCAGCAGATTTACGTCCGCCTGTTTTATTTTTTCGCCATTATAACCTGCATATTCTGAAGTAACTCCATTAGGTAATTTTAAAATAGGAATATTCTTTTCTACATCTGCCCAATCCGGATTGATTGGTTGATGCAAAATTTTCGCAGCCATTATTGCATATTTCAAATTGGTTTTGGCGGCTGCATTAGTATATGCATTGTTGTCAACATTCTCAGCCCATTCGTCGGCAGCAACTACATTATCAATATCATAATGACCGGGACCATTTTTTTCGACCCGGCTTACCCAAAAATCAGCACAGGCTTTTATCATTGGGAATCCTTTTTCTTTAAGCCATGCAGTATCCTGTGTAACCGCAAAATAATTCCAGGCAGCAATAGCAACATCGGCAGTGATGTGATGCTCAAATGGCCCGGTCAAAGCCCACACTGGTGTTTCTTCATTTCCTGTAGCGGCGCTTTCCCATGGATACATAGCTCCTTTAAATCCGTGTGCAAATGCATTATGTTCGGCTTCTTTCAATCTTTCAAACCGGTATTCCAACATACTCTTTGCTATTTCAGGATGAAGAACAAGCAGTGCTGGAAACATCCATATTTCGGCATCCCAAAAAACGTGGCCATTGTATCCAAGTCCGCTCAAACCCATAGGAGAGAGGCTATATGAAGTTCCCGCTCTCACAAAAGAATACAGATGATACATGGCAGAATGAACATCGCGCTGGCTGGCATCATCTCCACTAATAACAATATCGCTTTTCCATAATTTGTCCCAGGCCTCGTCGTGAAATTGTATCAATTTTTTTGTGCCCTGGAGTTTTGCATAAATCACATATCGCTGTACTTCATTCCAGGGATCATCATCCTGTGCAGAAGTGATACTTGCACCGGCAATGGCAAAGTGATAAGTAGTTCCCGCTTTTAAATTCTTTTTGAATTTTAAAAGATGCATATTATTATCCCACATTTCATGTATCAGTTCCGGTTGCGATCCGTTGGGTTCATCAAATAAAAAAGTAGTGCAGGAAGCAAGCGTCAATTTTCCGGTAGGGCTTTTGGCTACTGATGAAAGCAAACTGATCTTTACTTGAGGGCGATCAATCTGGTTATAAAAGTTCTCTACATCACGCAAAGCATCTGGCGCTTCCATCACACTTGCAGGGATGATTTGAATATCTTTTTTAGCTGTGATGGTAACGTTCACCAATACGTTGTATGGCAGGTTTCGCAAGGCATAATAAGTATAAGAAACAGTAGCCTTATCCTCGTAATCAAAAGTCGTTGTAAAATTAGCATGTCTCATGTCAAGCACCTGGCGCATATTAGTAACATCTCCTTCACCTATGCTGTGCCCGTCAATATCAAGATTCATATTTACGAGGTTAAAGCTTTTTAAAAAATTACTAACCATTCCACGTCCATATTGATCATAAGCACCGTTAAGCACCACAGTTTTGCATTTTAAAGGATCGGCAGAAGATACAATACCGATTACTCCATTGGCAACTGTTTCACCATAATAGTTGGAGGGGTCAATTTTATCCGCTACTATTTTCCACGTGTCTGTATTTTGAGAATATGAAAAAGAGAATGAAAACATCATTACCAGGATTACAAAAAATTGTTTCATTTTTCGAAGATTTTAAAAATTTATTTTATTGGCTAAATGTAAAATAAATTGATGTATTTGTTGGGAATGTTTTTTGAAGAACTAAAAACCTGTTGAATTAAAAATGTTTGTCAAGTTTAAGAGAGGTTTTAAAAAGAGGCATTCGATAACTTTCTAAATGAGACACAGCAAGCAATATTTCAACTTTTATTATCTCACAATATAATTTTCTAGGAAGATTAAAAGTGCAAAATCATTTTTTCGGAGAAATACCCAAATAAAAAAATTCAACAGAAAAAAAACAAATATTCTTTACTATTGAATTTTATGTGATAAGCTTAATTATTTTTTCAATGTCAAACAGGAGCTTACGGTTCCATATTATCTTCCAGTCTGGCCCCTCCATTTTTAATGTATTTTAACTATCCTTACTTTCCCGGAATTATTTTTAATAGCAATACTTTTCATATTTGAATTAACAATTAAAAATCTTGCAGATTGAGATAAAAAAGATGATCCATAATAAAATTCCTCTTTTTGAATGCTCCCATCCTTATTGGTAATAATGGCACTCATATCTTCAGGAAGTATTGGAATATGTTTTTCTTTTCTTCTAAGTTCAAACACTTTTAAGGGTCCCTTATTCTGGCTCGCCGCAATAAAGAGATTTCCAATATTATCTAATAACTTAACTAAAGCTTTACCATTCCCCGGGATATAGATTCCGCTTTGCAAAATGGACATAGATTTAAAATTTCCTTTACCATCCCCTTTTAATACTAATCCATTCAAGGCATCATAGCGGCCCGTTGAAATTTCCGTTCCATAATCGTTGCCGTTTATCGCAACATCCAAATTACCATCTCCATCAAAATCTCCCACGACCATACCATTTAATGGAGATACCTGTGCTTCTTTGGGTAACGGAATCATAGTAAATTTTCCATTTCCATCATTTCTTAAAAAACAGGATTGAAGATAATTAGCTTTTAACCGCAGAAAAGAATTCATCTGTTCAGGAGATAAAATATCCTGCATAGTGGCAGTCGCAAAAGAATTATAATCGGGATATTTTTGCTTGAGGCTATTCAATTGCTTAATCATATCGTCTCTTGTAAAATATGGGAATTCTTTCAGTTTGCCATTTCTATCCGGCAAATAAAGTGAAGGGAAAGCATCATAAGTCCCATTTTTATCATAATCGCTTGCAGTGATATATATAGGGTACTTATCACTCGCCTTTAAGATGGTATTTAATCCAAGATTACCGACGATATAATCCATTCTACCCGTATGCCTGAAATCGCCTGCCACTATTGAATTCCACCATCCAAATTTGTTTTCAACACCGGTATTGACTTTCACAAATTTTCCATTTTCATTTTTTAGAAATGTAATGGGCATCCATTCTCCGGTAAGTATTAATTAAATCCGTTTGCCCGTCATTATCAAAATCAGTAAATAACGCGTCAGTTACCATTCCTATATTCCTTAAATCCGGCGCTATTTCATTGGTTACATCAGTGAATTTAACGATGCCATCATGTGAATCATTTCTATAAATAAAACTGCTTACAGGCTTGGGGTAATTCCATGGATCTACACGCCCGGAAACAAATAAATCCATCTTTCCATCGTGATTATAATCAAACGCCCTCACACATAGCTTACTCGTATAATTTTGGGGTAATGCTGCAGAGTCTAATGTAAATTTTCCGTTGCCATCATTTATATATAACCTGTCCTGGTAATTTTTACTTCCCGGGGCAAATTGATACCCCCCGCTTGCGATGTAAATATCCGGTTTGCCATCTCCATTAGCATCGAAGATAATAATGCCTTCATCTTTAAAATTATGGGCTATATCACTTCCAGGCGGGTACAAATTTTTGGTGATAAACTTTCCATTTTTCTGTTGCAAAAATATTTGAGCAGGATTAAAGCTATTCCCTCCTACTACTAAATCGTCTAAACCATTTCCATCAAGATCAGCCGCCGCTAAGGCCGGGCAGTACTCTGTAAACTTGTGAAGCAAGGTCTTTTGAATATTAAAATCTAAAAAATCAACGTCCTTATGATCGTAGTTAATCCCTACTGAATGGGTAACGGTATTGACATGCAATTAAAAATCCCAGGAATACAAGTTTCAAAAAATTTGAAACAAATAGTATAAATATATTTGATCCGGTTGCTCCCAGTGTTTTTCGAATCCCCATTTCCCGGGTTCGCTGCTCTGCTATAAAAGCCGTGAGCCCAAATAAGCCCAAACATGCTATCAAAATAGCAAATAATGAAAATACTAAAATTATATGTCCAAAAACTTTTTCAGAAGAATATAACGTTTGCAAAAAATTGTCGATAAATGTATAATTAAATGCTGCCGAGGGAATGTTTGAACTGAATATTTTTCTAAACTCCTCTGTCGTACTATTTAAGTTGTTAGATACAAATCTTACTAAGATATAATTTTTACTTTCAGCTTCCCTGTCGTTATGAAATGCGAACGGGCCGATTTCTGATTTGAATGATTTAAAATTAAAATCACCAACAACGCCATCCACATAACAGTTCTTCCCAAGATGGAGATCAATTTTTTTCCCGACTGCTTGTTGTGGTGTTAAGCCCTGGTAATCGGCGGCTTTCTTATTTATTAAGACATCTACATCTGTGTCCCCTGGCTGCTTCATTGGGGGTATATCTTTACCGGCAAGAAGTTTTAACTGAAGGGTATTTACTATTGAACCATTACCCACCGTACACGTATTAATTGGAATACCATTATGATCTTCTCCATTCTTATAAAGAGTCCTGTTGGTAAGTTCTTTCCCGGGAAATCCCTGCACTGCGCAAATCGAAATAACATTACTCTGTGATTTTAAATCATTCGTGAGACCTATTAACTGACTTAGGGTTTGAGCCGAATTGATATTAATGGCAATCACATTTTCAGGATTGTAACCAAGCTTTTTCTGCTCAACATACTTCATTTGATCACGAATCGTAAAGACAGCTATTATTAAAACTTCGGTTGCTGTAAATTGAAAGGTAACCAAAGCTTTTCGGAAATATCCTGCAAAACCTTTAGATTGAATCTTTAACTGATTAATCTGTGCCGGACTGCGATTAGAAAATAATAATGCAGGATATAAACCAGTTAATAAGATTAGAATAAACCACAATAAAAATAACAGAAGTAGGAGATGACTGCTAAAAAGAATCTGATAACTAATTGATTTTTGAGTTATAAAATTATAGAATTAGGCTTTTAAGTCGTGAATTGGTTTATAAATAATGGCTTTGTTTGAATCATTGTTACGATTAATTTATGAAAACTGTTTCTCCCAAATCCTCTACGATTGAACCGATAGAAGAATTCGTTGAGATAAGCCTGCATATGCTTTTCGCTACACTTATGATATATCCCTCTTAACCATGATTTCAAATTCATTATCAAAGTATGCATCTCCGGAAAGTTTTTCCCTTTGTCTGATTTTATT
>DATKQQ010000231.1:0-6275 GCA_035532615.1 Hanamia sp. | reverse complement strand
GGACTGTTGCATAAGTATGAGTTGTTGTTTTTTGTTTATAACTCACTCAAAATTAACAATTTATCTCTACTTATGCAACTTTATTTTAAAATATATTTATCTGTTTACCAACATTTTATCAACACCGAAACTTTAGTTAATATTATTTTGCAACGTTATTTTCTTTGTTGGCCAACTATCTTTTATGAGAAAAATACTTTTGCATATCTTTAGAATAATCATTTCAATAACTTCAATTGTACAATGCGATTGGCTTTTTAAGAAGCTGTTATTCAAAATTATTTTTGTTTATTGTGTTTGTATTTTTATTTCTTGCAACAAACCTAATGAGTCAACTACTGACACGACGCCTGTTAATCCTGATACAACGATAATCTCTGAGGATACTATTGAACCCGCAGCCAATGTTTATGTTGTAGGAGACGTATCTGATGGAGTGCACGATTTTATAAAGTATTGGAACAACGGTAAATCCTTCCTGGTTGGAGATAGTTTAAAAAACATTATTCCTTCTTCGATCTTTGTTTCCGGCCATGACGTTTATGTTTCAGGATCTGAATATCAGCCAGGATTCGAGTATCTTCCGGAATATGCCACAGCAGAATACTGGAAGAATGGAGTAGTTACCAAGCTTATAGATGGTTCTAACAATGGTATGGCTACAGATATCACTGTTTCGGGGAATGATGTTTATGTACTGGAACAGGAATTTTATGATAGTCTGCCTAATTACAGGCTTTATATTGTAAAATATTGGAAAAATGGAGTGCCGGTAAATCTTTGTAGTATTGACGGCAGAGCGGGAGCAAGCTCCATTTTTGTAACAGGGAACGACGTTTATGTAGCAGGAACTGCGACATATCGAAAGGATGGGATTGATTATTACACAGCAGCCGTGTATTGGAAAAACAGTAAGATGGTTTACCTGACTGATGGTTCACAAATTTCAGAAGCCTATTCTGTTTATGTTTCAGGCAACGATGTATATGTTGCCGGATATGAAGGAGATAACGCAAAATATTGGAAAAACGGGGTTCCTGTTACACTTTCAAATGGCCCGGGGAAAAGTTGGGCTAATTCAATTTCTGTAATCGGGAACAATGTCTATGTGGCAGGTGAATACCATTATTCAAATAATGTTGCGAAATATTGGATAAATGGAATTGATCAAGATCTTTTAACCGGGTGGGGTGAGGGTTTAGATACTTATGCAACCGGAATTTCTGTTTCAGGAAGTGATGTTTATATAAGCGGATATGGCCCCGATAAATCCGTATATTGGAAGAATGGAATTCTGCACAAGCTTAGTCCTCCGGGAAATGATAATTCGGTAAGAGCAACCGCCATTTTTGTTACTCAATAGCCATATCTCAAAGTTACCAAAATGAGAATCGGGAGAATTTGTTGGTTTACTGTTTCCTTTTCACAAAATTAAAAATGCTATCTGAAAATACCGAAGGAACGGCATGTGTTAAAACACGATTGATTTTTTTTACTTCCACTTAGTGCAAAATAAAAATCTTCCCTTTTTGCCTGCCTTTGCCGGTAAGCAGGTTGCTTTACTGTTTAAGCCATGTATTTACCTTCTTCCCGGCTTATTTAATTTTCTTACACTTTATTTCTTGTCCTGATTGGTGAAACACAAAGCCATCTACTTCGTTTTTGTCGTTACGTGTAAAATACAATTGAACATCTTCTTCTTTTTCAAAGAAAAAATCTTTCTTTTCTGCATACAGTGTTTTGGCAGACTGGCCCGTTGGATTCGCAATCAATACACTATCCCTTGCGTTTATAGTCACCAGTAAACCCGGCCTAATCTCATATTCGCCTCCGTATTGCTTCATGGTGGGTGCATCAAGGCTGATGGCCTTTCTCTCTTCGGGAAACTCATATTTTTGATGGTAAAGAATTGCATAAATACTGTTGGAAATCTTTCCTATGGTTTGATCGGACGCATTGCTCAACAGGATAATGGTTACATCATCAGCAGGCACACGCGATATAATGGTGATATAGCCGGGGATGCCCCCTCCATGAAACAATCTTCTTTTACCATCAATACTATCTATCTCCCATCCATACCCGTAATTATTTTTTACAGGCATGTAGGCTTCATTCTGTTGGGATGCTGTTAAGATGGTATTATTTTCCAACGCCTGGCTCCACTTGTACAAATCACCGGTGGTAGAATAGATAGCTCCGGCAGAAAATGAAATGGTGGAATCAACTATGGGCGCCCTCGCGGTATCATGCCCATTTAAAACGAAATACCCTATAGTCTTATTCGGGCTTTTAAGACCGGTAAAATCAAAACCACTATGTGTCATTTTTAAGGGTGAAAAAATAAAGTTACGAATTGCCTGTTCGTAAGAAGTGTGGGCCACTTTCTCTATGATGTAGCCAAGCATAGAATAGCCGCTGTTGCTATAGCTCCAGGAAGTACCGGGTGAAAAATCGAGTGGTTTATTTTCGAACAGTGCCATCATTTGTTCGCGGCTTTTGGGTTTGGTAATTTCATTCTTCATGAAATTTTCATCGTTGGTATAGTTATAAATTCCTGAAGTGTGTGTCAACAATGCTTTTATAGTAATGCTGTCGCCTTTTGGATAATCCGGAAAATATTTATTGAGCTTATCAGATACTGATAATTTATTTTCAGCCTGTAGTTTAAGGATCACGGCCGAGGTAAATTGCTTGGTAACAGACCCCAACTGGTAGATGGAATGTTCGTCATTCAAAACACCCGTTTCAGCATCCCGGTAGCCATAGCCTTTGTTCAGAAGGATAGTGCCGTTTTTTGCTACGAGCGCCGAACCATTGAACTGGCCGAGGCTGTTATAGGCATTCAATAATGTGTCAATACTTGCGGCTTCATTTTGTGCAAAGCAGGAATGCTGTACCAAAAGAACCAATATAAGTATAAGATTTTTTTTCATGAACATATAGTCATATAGTTTATAATTGATAAATTTAATGGATAATTATTTCTCATCATTTATTATTTATTTATATCCTCCCTGCTGCTGTTTACCTCCGCGCCAATGGCGTTTTTCAACTACACTAATTTTCGTGCATAAAGTTACCGAAATAAGAATCGGGGGAATTTGTGGGTTTACTGGCTAAACCTATTTTAGGACAAGACTGGTCATTCATTAAAAATATTTAGAGAGGTTGGGAGAGCGGTTGATGCATGTGGAAATTATTTTTTGCTTTTTCTTTTGCGTTGATGCAAAAGAATTCCCTCGCATTTAAAAACCTGGAATTAGCAACGGTAAAAAGTTATTAGTAAATTTGTAACAATGAAGAAATTAATATGCTAAAAAGAAATACAACTTCAAAGAAAGTAACTCTAAAAGGTATTGTAAAATCACCTACGGTTAGTAAAGGAGGTAAACGTATATTCAAATCAGATGCCAGGCAAACTGCTGCACTGATTAAAGCGGGCCGTATGGGTGCTGCCAATGCTATCAGGGCTTCCCGTGCATTAGGACTGCCTATTACTTATCTGCAAAATGGAACGATATACGAGGAGTATCCCGATGGATCAAAGAAAAAAATAGAATCCGGATTGATTAAAAAAGGAGTATCAAAAAAAGATGGCCAAATATTAAAAAAAGGAATGGTGTTACATGCAAGAAAATAAGCGAATGCGGATATTTGCGGGACCTAACGGATCAGGTAAAAGCACATTATTTAATGAATTTAAAAAGAATTATGACCCGGGTTATTTTGTGAATGCTGATGAACTGGAAAAGTTACTAAATTCCAGTGGACTAATAGACCTTACTGGTTTCGGTATTAATACCAATTCAAAAGACCTGAAGTCTTTCTCAAATACGAAAGAGGCAAAAACCTTGCTGGCTAAAGCCAAAGAAGAAGGGCATGTTATTGATATTGAAGTTAACGAAAATTATATTGTAGATAAAGCAAAAGATACTCATAGCTATGAAGCTTCTTTTGCAGCTTCTTTTATTCGTACTCTATTGTATAAAAACAGTAAATCATTTTCATTTGAAACAGTGATGAGCCATCCATCAAAACTTGCTGAAATTAAAAAAGCAAAGAAGAATGGCTATAAAATATATCTGTATTATGTATGTACCGATAATGCGCAGATTAATATAAAGCGTGTTCGAAGCCGTGTAGAAAAAGGTGGGCATGCAGTGGATGTAAATAAAATCAAATCCAGGTATGGCAAAACGCTCCGCAATCTATATCCTTCTACAAAGTTGGCTAACAGGATTTATTTATTTGATAATTCCGGAAAGACGCTTGAATTGATTGCAGAAATCTTTGATGGAAGATTACAATTGAAAGTTGACGACCTTCCTAAATGGTTTGTTGAATATGTGTTGCCTCATTATGAGGTATAATTAGGAGGCTAAAATAATGTCCGGTGTTGATCTATATCGACAACCCTAGTTCCTCTTGGAAGTAAGAAATTACCTTGATCTTCCTGATTGAAACCAATAAAGAGAACGAGGTGACGTGCAGTCGGAACAAAGTAACCTTTTGCACAAATACCCGGTAGTAATTATCTTACTATCAAGGTTCGTGAAACACGAAACTATAGTTGAGGAGTTTTTTTTTAATTCTCTTTAATGGAAAATAAGAGGTACCTTACCAGTCACGCTGCATCAAAGCCACCCACCAGGCATCCCTCATTTACCGCCTAAAGATATGATGCAGGCGCTTCGGGTTACGGAATATTTCCATGATCTAACGAAAATCTTTCAAATGAAAAGTCTAAAAGTTCACACTGGAATGTCCAATGAAACACAAAGTTGTCCTCAAATTTCGCTTGTCTTTCCCTTTGAACTCAAAATGAATCAACAGCTTTCCCTCACTGATATGTTGACATTAGCTGCCGACAACGAAGAAAAGAAATTAACCTCAAAATACCCTGAGGAAAGGGTAGAGCCTATAATGAAAAAATTACGGCACTTAATTGAGGGCATTCACTGCCGGCAGGATAAAATGAGTTTATGCATTTTGGTGTCGCCACTCACAGAAAAAGTATTTTATTTTTCACCTACTAATGGATTATCCAACTATTTCCCGGTTTCTAAATTAGATGTTACTTAGAAATCTTGTCCTCGCACAGGTCCCTCCTGATCTTTGCTTTGTCGTTATTAATGCCGGTTGAAGGAAAGTTGTTGTCAAATTTAAAAACGTTTTTTAGGAAAGAGTTAAGTGGCTTGCAGCCAGAGGTCGGGCTTTTTGTGTTAGATAGTATTTTAGTAACGTGCACTCACAGGTATGGATACCTGCGTGAGTGTGAAAAAAATTCTTTGTGCATCCCTGTCTTCCGACAGGGCCTCAAAGAGCACAAAGGAACACAAAGAGAAAATTTCTTTTTCTTAAGCGCAAGAGTTTCCAGGAAGTTCTTCGTGATATTTTGCCATCAGGAATTTGTAGTAGTCCATTGGCGCAAGAGAGTTAACTGGTTTTTAAAATTATCACTCCCCCACCCGATTGTTATCGGATACTTGTTTACTATTTTAGTTTTGTTCATTGCATACCAATAGCCTCCAGGTACCAATACCAGGTCAGTTATTTTGTAAAACGCCAGCGCTTTTAACCTTTCTTTCTCAGGTAAGGCACACAAAACAAGCCAATGCATCGGCATCAAAAGGCAATAATGAAAACAGACCTGTGATGGTGGTAACCATTTTGATGATGCCTTTTTTCTTTAGCAGGCTGTTCTTTCCTATTACGGCGTTGGCGTTTAATATGGCGGCTAATTCCTGCACGAAAAAAAAGACTTTTCCTTTTTCTACGAGGAAAGTAGAAGAAAGGTGACCGGCCTTGCGCATATTATTGACCGTGCGTTTGGAAAATTTTAATTGGGTGGTAAGATCTTCCATGTCTATAAAAACATCTGAGAGTTTGGTGCCGGGAGGAAAACTCGCAATGATATCTACTAAAGTAGTTTCGGGCATTTCGGGTAAAATCTCTTCACCTGTTTTGGCTTGGGGCACTTGCTTTTTTTTCATTGTGTTGGAATTAATGGGTTAATAAATTAGTTCCGGTATTTCTCATTGATAGTTCAACTTATACTCAGAAAGGGACAAAACCGTGAATGATTTAACCTGGAAAGTTGACAAATTTATCCGTTTGAAGTATAAGGCCAAGATATTTTAATTGCCACGGGTTTCAACCCGTGGATGGATGAAATATCTTTAAGGGCTTTAGCCAAAATCTATTGATTCTTTACAATTTATGGCCTTTTAGCTTTTGGCTAAGGCCAGGAAACCCGACCACAATTCCACTAA
>DATKQQ010000230.1:0-4076 GCA_035532615.1 Hanamia sp. | reverse complement strand
GGACTGTTGCATAAGTATGAGTTGTTGTTTTTTGTTTATAACTCACTCAAAATTAACAATTTATCTCTACTTATGCAACTTTATTTTAAAATATATTTATCTGTTTACCAACATTTTATCAACACCGAAACTTTAGTTAATCATTTACGAATAGAGTTACATAAAATCATTGTTTCTTTATTTTAGAAACACCATGATATCATTTAATACAGATATTTGTTGGAGGATATATTACATCAGTATAGAAAAAATATGCGCTGGAAAACAAAATTACTTTCAATTAATTAATGAACCCGATCAACATGAAAAAAATAATCGTATTATCATTTGCAATCACGGTGTTCACTATTGCAAAAAGTTTTTCACAGATACCAAGGCTTATAGAAAAAAACGGCCGCCATGCATTGCTGGTAGATGGAAAACCTTTTTTTATTCTTGGTGGACAGGCACACAATTCCAGCGACTGGCCGTGTATGTTGCCACACGTATGGACTGCTATTGGAGCTATGCATGCCAACACTTTGGAAGTGCCCATTTATTGGGAGCAGGTAGAGCCTGAAGAAGGAAAGTTCGACTTTTCATTAATTGATACCTTATTGATCCAGGCAAGACAACACAAATTGCATCTTGTTTTGCTCTGGTTTGCTACATGGAAAAATGGTAGTAATCATTATATGCCATTATGGATGAAAAACAATTCCGGTAAGTATCCTAATATAATAGGCAAAGACGGAAAACCTGTAGATTCCCCTTCACCTAATTATAAAGCGACATTAGATGCTGATAAAATGGCCTTCGCGGCAGTGATGAGATACCTGAAGAATGCAGATCAGCAACATACGATAATTATGATGCAGGTAGAAAATGAATCCGGCGCTTGGGGTAGTGAGAGAGATTATTCACCGGCAGCACAAAAATTATTTGAGGAAGATGTGCCTGAAGCATTGTTAAAGCCGTCCTTATTAAAAGCGCTTAATGTTTCCGAAGGCGCTAAGGGTTCATGGCAAAATGTTTTTGGCACCAGGGCCGACGAATATTTCCAGGCATGGTCGGTAGCACGTTTTATCGGGCAGGTTGCTGCTGCGGGCAAAGAAGAATACCCATTGCCGATGTACGTGAATGCTGCTTTGCGTGATCCACTTACCAATCCCATGGCAAATACTTATGAAAGCGGTGGTCCTACAGACAATGTAATTCCTATCTGGAAAGTTGCCGCACCTGCAATAGACTTGCTGGCGCCTGATATTTACCTGAGAGGCAGTGAAAAAATATTGAAAGTAATTGATCTCTATAGCCGTCCTGATAACGCCCTTTTTGTCCCTGAAGCAGCTTTGAGCGCCAATAAAGTAAAATATCTTTATGAAGTGATTGCACGCGGCGGGATAGGATTCTCACCGTTTGGCATAGACGATAATGGTGAAGGAAAGACAGATGCCGAAATTGCTGAAAATCTTGCTCCATTTTCAAAGGAATATGCAATGATTACTCCAATGATGCGTGAAATAGCAGAATGGAGTTTTGAAGGAAAAATAAAAGCCGTTATAGAGCGGGGAGATTTTGCACAGCAAACAATTGACCTTGGTAATTGGAAAGCTATCATAATGTTTGGTGGCAATGGCAGGGGAAACAGACCACCCGTAAATACAAAGCCAACAGGAAAAATGATGATCGTAAAATTATCTGAAAATGAATTTATACTGATAGGAACTGAGTGTCACATTACCTTTCGGCCACTTGGCAAAAATGAAGGTAAAGCCTGGCAATATGGACAAGTGGAAGAGGGTAAATATGAAAACGGGAAATTCAAATTGCTCCGCATTCAAAATGGTGACGAAACAGATTGGGGTGGCCCTGGCTTTGGCGAAACACCTACGGTATTGCGTGCAACGTTAATACTAAGATAAGTACCTCTGTGCCTGCCTGGAAATGATTTTGTTTATTTTGAGGCTGGAAATTACGAGTGATTCCTGCACCATATCTAATAGCGTTGCCAATTTAAAAAAGCTTATTTAATTATACTCTATAAAGTTCGCATTTATAACAATATTTGAAGGGTCAGAATTTCCATTTGTAACCTCATTCGAATTTTGCATGTTTGAATAAATGATTCCATTTGCCCCACGTTTTTTTGCTTCCTCGAGAATTCGACTTTGTATTTTTTGTAAATTGCTTCCTGAGTCGCTCGCTTTGCCAAATACTGTGTATGGTTTTTTTACATCGTGCGAACTATAATAAATATCTACGTTAGTTGTAGGAGGATGAGTATCACCCATATAATGAAAAGAGATCCCACAACTAAATAAAAACATTAATGGAGCTAAAGCAAAAATCACATACTTTTTCATATTTAATTTATTTTACTTTTATATTTATTTTCAAATTCTAGAAAGAAATTATAGAGTTTATAAAGAAGTTAAGGATTGCCAGTTTCAAAAAGGGTTAGACGAAAATAGTTCCTTTTTCCAGTAGATAGAGAAATAATACATATTTTAATTTTATTTAACAGATGGGGATAGGATAATGAGAATGTCTGCAACAGTGGGGCAACAGTTTTACTGACGTGCATTTCATCGGCTTTTGTATTTCTATCATCGGCGGTCGGGTCTGAAATTTCTTTGTTCCATTTTTTGTTTATAATTTCATCTTTATTAAGTTTTGGGTTGATGTTTGGGGGAAGAGCATAATTTTTCATGAATACATCAAAGCACAGAAATGTTAACTACCATTAGAGGAAAACATCAAATGATTTATACCTTGACCATTTATTTAAATAAAAAAAACAGAAATGACTTTTTCTAAAATGGCCAAATTAGTAAGTTTGGTTTTGCTTATGACATTAATTGTGATTAGCTGCACTTTGACAACTACTAAGACAAAAGCTCCTTTATTTAGTAAATCTGCAGACAGTTTGCAAGGTGATTTAAACAAAATTGTTTCTTGCGAAGGAATCAATATTGATGGAGAAGAAATAACCACTAATGGAAAAGTAAGTTCAGAATTGGAAATTGACATTACCAATGGACATAACATTCCGGCTGACGAAAATCAAATGGACGACCTGGGGAAACAAATAGCGGTAATAGGAAAACAAGCTTTGCAAGACAAAGGCGAATACAATACTTATAAAGTTTTATTTGTAATAAGAAAAGTAGATGGTTCCGTAACAGAGACAACATCAAAAGGGAAAATTTTCAAATCAGAAGAGTTATAAAACGGCAGGCAACACAATTGGCAATAGGCTGGTGCAAGTAATAATAATGAGCTACAGTTCGCTATCAGTCACTATGACCATTGTGATTCCAGCACACAAACCTAACAGCAGGCAAATATCAGCTTTTGTATCTGCCTTCATCTTTAATTTTTCACCCGATAATTCTCCGATCAACATAAAATTGTTTAAAATTTATAAATATGAGAATGAAAAAAATTGATCCGATAATAGCTGTGAAAGACCTTGAAGCCAGTACGGAATGGAATCAATCGGTATTAGGTTGCAGAAGTAGAGGAAAACACATTATTTCCCTGGTGTCTGAAAATGATGAAATTTTACTTTGCCTCCACAAATGGACCGAACATGATTACCCTACAATGAAAAATCCAAATATCACTCCGGGGAATGGACTCATTCTTTATTTCAGGACTGAAAATCTTTCCGGGATACGGAAAACGTTAAAAAACTTGGCTGCCAAATTGAAGAGGACATTCATATAAATCCTAACTCAACAAAAAAAGAATTTTCCCTGCGAGACCCGGATGGATATTACCTGGCAATAACTGAATTTCACAAATATGAAGATTAGAGGAATTGAAAAAAGCAACTCTGGCACAGATATAACGCAAATGAAAAACGGCATTAGCGTATATCTATACCTGTTTAAGAAAATTTTAATTATTCCTATTTTACCCAGCTTTTAAAATTTGAAAATCAGATTAATTCATTAGCGTTGCGTTATAAATCGAACAATGTCAATTGGTTATAATCTGGTTCTTTGAAATATTGTAATTGAGTATCCTGAAACAGTTGATTTATGGGCATTCTTTCAAAAATGGAGACACTTAAAATCTGTAGAATTTCG
>DATKQQ010000229.1:0-2153 GCA_035532615.1 Hanamia sp. | reverse complement strand
CAGTGTGCCAGTGATAACTATGCGGTCGTAACAACCAAGTATGCCGCTGATTTTTTCGCAATATCTTTGAGTAAGTGATTCCATAATATTGGAAAGTTAAATGTTTTCCTGTTTAGTTCCGGCTTGTCCGGCTTAGGATTTTTGGGGTTCATTTTAAAGTGAAAGCTGTTGATAAAATAAATATCTGCAATTATGCATTACTATTATTCTGATTTGGTTTTGCAGTAAATGGAGAAATAAGTGGAATTTCTATTTCATTAAATAGAAAATTATCTGAGTGATAATCAATTGCAATTAGGCGTTGCTGTTATGTTGATTGGGTTTTTTATGAAGTGGTTAAAAATTTAATTAAAAAGGTAATAACCAGCTATGAGTTGATTCACAAAAAGAAAGTTGCTTCACATGCCAATATTGAAAGAAAATGTACATAACGAACTGAAAAGCAGCTTTGGAGACGCCGCGATTGAAACACTTTCAGCATTTGCAAACACAAAAGGTGGTAGCGTTTATATAGGAGGTGATGATAAAGGAAAGCCAGTAAAAGGCTTCTCTATTGGGTAGAAACATTTCAAAAATGGATAAATGAGGTTAAATTAAAAACACAACCCAGCATTATCCCGGATGTCGAAATGGTAATGCTTGATGGTGTAAAGGTCGGCGTTTTGTCAATCAAAGAATTTCCGGTAAAGCCGGTTTCCTTTAAAGGAAGATATTATAAAAGGTCTGGAAATTCCAATCATCAATTGTCTGTCATTGAAATTTCCGATTTGAGTTTACATTCTCTTCAACTTTCATGGGATTCCTATCCAGCCCAGGGGAAAACGTTTGAGGATCTTGATGCGTTGTTAATTGAAAAATTTATCACTAAGGTTAATACAACTGGCCGGTTTCAATTGCACACTAATATTAAAAGCGGCCTGGAAAAACTTAAACTGATGAATGGCAATCAAATTACCAATGCAGCATGGCTACTTTTTGGTAAAGGGAATATAGATTATAATGTACACCTTGGCAGATTCAAAACGCCTACTCAAATCATCGATGATAAAATGATAAATGGTGCGCTATATAAAACAGCAGAAGAAATTATGCAGTACCTGATTTCTCAAATAAAGGTTGCATTTGAAATTAAAGGAATGCCTACACAAAGAATTGAAATTTTTGAATATCCTTTGCCTGCCTTACGTGAGATAGCTCTTAACTGTCTTATCCATAGGGATTATCGTAGCCCGATAGATGTGCAGATAAAATTGTTTGATAACCATATCTCATTCTTCAACCCAGGAAAACTATTAGGCGACCTAACATTGGAAGATTTAAAATGATAACTATCGTGCTTACGCAAGAAACAAGCTTATAGCGGAAGCCTTTTATCTTACAGGCGATATTGAGAAATATGGTAGTGGTTTTTTACGGATACGTAAAGAGATAAGCGCTTATCCAACCATGAAACTGGAGATAGCCGAAATTCCCAATGGTTTAGATGTGTCTTTATCCTATACCCGGCAAAAAACAAGTACTGATATTCTTAACGTGAGTGATAACGTGAGTGATAACGTGAGTGATAACGTGAGTGATAACGTGGAGTGATAAATTTTCCACAAATCAAAAACAAATTATTGTTGCTATAAAAAATAATAAGAATATAACTTATAAAGAGTTATCAAATCTGATAGGAATAGCTCCGACCAATATAGCGAGAAATATAAAGAAACTGGTTGATGCTAAAAAACTTACCCGTGTTGGGCCTGCGAAAGGTGGGTATTGGGAAGTTGCAGACTGATATATAAAAAATAGCCTTATCAAAATATTATTTCCGTATGGAAACGTTGTATGTCAAAAATTTTGGACAAATTAAAAACATTAAAATAAAACTGGCTGACTTAACAATTTTTTCTGGTATAAATGCAAGTGGAAAAGGCATTCTTCTGCAATTAATTAAGCTGATAATTGACAGGATCACTGCTACTATCAATCCATCCGGAGAAGTTATATGCTCAATAAAAAATTCCCTAACTGACTTTGTGATGAATACTTGTAAATTGGGATGTTCAAAAAAGTATTGAACTTTTTGTTTTGAGTTTTTGCAACAGCGTTGAGCATGTGCATTACCGTTTCATTTGCATTAGAAACAATTATATTTTTTTTCAATT